>JALLOP010000143.1 GCA_027718005.1 Patescibacteria group bacterium AH-259-L07
ATAACCAAATTAGAGATCTCGTATTATCCATTGATAAGGCAACTGGAAACAAACTTGATAATAGTATCCGGGAGTTAATTTTAAAACTAAAGGCCGCATGTGCACGGCCTGAGATTTTGGAAAGATATAAAACCTACCAGACAGCTGAAGGTGTTATTGGTTCGTACCCCACAGATAAAGAGGGATATGCAATATCATTTGACCCTTTAATTGATGAAGATGGTTTTTGGGATTGTTGGCTACGTTATGGAGTAGTAGTTGGGAAAAGTGTGATCTCGCATGAATTGAGTGAAAGGGCTATATCTCGCATTCACGAATTAATGAATCTGCTCAGTCGAGGCAAATGTGATTTAAGTCGTCCCGAAACATGGGGCGTAATACCTGTTGATGATGCTGGCGTACCAGTTTTATCGCGAGGTTTTTTTGAAATATACCACGATGATATTCTTGCCCAATTGCGTCAGTCAGTAAGGTTGTATATACACCATGTGATGTTTTGGGGGCGCGCAGATCTATGGAGTAGTTTTGATCGACTTGGCATAAAGCTGTCAGGGCATAAAGAATCCAAAGCACTTCCCTTGCATGTGGATCAGAATCCACGTATACACACTGACTTCAAGACAACTCAGGGGGTTCTTGCATTGACAGACTGTCCGGTTGAACGTGGCACATTCGTTGGTGTCCCAGGATCTAAAAAATATTTTAAGGAATATGAACATATGGCCGAGGGACAAGGTGAATATGTAGAACTCAATGTTTCTGACCCGGTTGCTAAAATCTTACAGCAAAACATGCAGCCAATTCCATTAAGAGCTGATGATTTAATTTCTTGGGATAGCCGTACAACCCATGCAAATAGCGAAAATATTTCAGATACGATACGTTATGTAGCATATATTTCACAAGGCCCTGCGCGTGAAGATGATCTTAATACAATAAATGCTCGCGATGAGGCTTTTCGTACCGGCATGGGCAGTAACGTTCGCGATGCTCTTATGCATGCAAGTAAGCCGCCTCGTTACACTAATCCTAGCGCCATCTCGCGAGTCCGTGCGCCTGAACAGCTTACATTATTAGGAAAACTACTTTATGGCCAAGAAAAATATAAAACAATTGAATCTACGCCTACTGCTTAACGCCGAACCGTTCGGATATGGTCCCACTGCAGCAATAGCGGCCTTTTTCCCTTACTTACGTAAACACTTTGCTCATATAGGTTATATCGGAAAGGGACATACCCTGGATTTACAGAGGGATCTCAAATATGATGTTGTGCATGACATTTTCAATCTGCCTCCCAAGAAAGAACAAGAGGTGATGCGTTCCGTTGTTTCTGGATATGATATTTTTTTCACGGCACTTGATTTTTCAATGGCAGGAATTGCGAAAACGAGCGGTCTTAGGGTCTATATATACGATCCACTAACGTGGTATTGGAAAAAAATACCAACCATTGTCCAGCGCAGCGACTTATATGTAGCGCAAGACTTCTTTGGCGTAAAAAGTCGCTTACGAAAAGATGCAGAAAAGTTTCCAAAATCTCATTACGTAGTTCCCTCTATTATCCCGCATACAAAGCCGCAACGCAGCGCAAAATTAATTCTTATAAATCTAGGCGGATTGCATAATCCTTTATGGTCGCAAAAAACAGCAATAACTTTTGCGCGTATTATAATACAAACGTTTAGGAAGAGCCTTCCCGAGAAAGAATCGATAATCATAGCAACGAGCGATTCTGTCGCAAAAGAATTTAAAGATCCTTCTGTAAAGAGTTTTCCGTTCAAAGCAATTCAAAGGATTCTGTCTCATACAAAACTTGCTTTTATGACTTCTGGTCTTGGAAACATATATGACTCCGCAAGATATGGAATCCCAACAGTTTGGTTGCCTCCGGCAAACGATAGCCAAGGACAACAGGCAACTTTACTAAAGCGGTACAACATGTCTGATGGTTCAATAGATTGGAACGATATTTTGCCAAACGTTAAAATTAATTATAAAGGGCATCAACCGTATATATTAAAAAAGATTACAGATGCGATTGATGTGGTCGCGCGAAATCGCTCAGCACAAGACAACTTAGTGGAT
>JALLOP010000144.1 GCA_027718005.1 Patescibacteria group bacterium AH-259-L07
CAGGATATACAGGAGGGGAGCTTATTCGTTTATTGCTTTTCCATCCTAGTATAGAGCTTGTCTCTATTACGTCTGAGAGTAATGCAGGCAAGCCTATTTATTTTGTTCATCCAAATTTACGCAACGTTACTGATCTAGTGTTTGTATCCATGGATACAGTAGAGCCATGCGATGTTTTATTTTTATCCTTACCCCATGGGAAGAGTAAAGAAAAATTTGATCAGTTTAGAAAATTAGCAAAGGTAGTTATTGATTTAAGTCAGGACTTTCGTCTTGATTCGCGATTCGTGTATGGATTAGCTGAAATTTATCGCGATAAGCTGAAAACAGCAAACTATATTGCAGGGGCTGGATGTAATGCGACGGCAACTATCCTGGCTCTATACCCCTTTTACAAACATAAGTTAGTTTTTGAGGATCGTACGGTAGTTGAAGCTAAGATTGGTTCATCTGCAGCAGGGAATAAACCAACCTTGTCATCTCATCATCCTGAGCGCAGCGGCGTGGTCCGATCATACAGACCAACAGGACATCGTCATATTGCAGAGATTTGCACGTATTTACATACTAAAAATATTCATTTTTCAGCTACAACCATTGAAATGGTGCGGGGAATTTTAATTACCGCACATGTGTTTTTAAAACAAACAATGAGTGAAAAAGATGTGTGGAATTTGTATCGAGATATATATAGCAACGAGCCGTTTATTAGAATGGTAAAGCAAAAATCAGGGATCCATCGGTTTCCTGAGCCAAAATATGTAATGGGCACTAATTATTGTGATATTGGATTTGAGCTGGACGAGGAATCCAATAGAGTGGTGATTATGGCAGCAATTGATAATTTAGTAAAAGGTGCGGCAGGACAAGTGATCCAAGCTTTTAATATTCGACATGGCTTTGATGAGAAAACCGGGCTTGAGTTTCCTGGTCTCCATCCGGTTTAGTATACGGCTATATTGTTAAAAGGAAAATGCGAAAGCCCCGAGATGCTCGGGGCTTAGACTTACGAAAGAATTTAGTGCCAGTTGTATTCGTCTATGCATTCGATGACTTCCGGGTCTAAAAGACACCATACACACGCAGGGAGTTCATCATCATAAGCTGGTTCCCAAGGGTCATCAATCGTAACAATCTTCATTTTCAGATCCTCCCATGGCCTGAATAAACCGCAGAAGTAACAGCGATTTTCGCCTCTTTTGCCTGGTTTCATGTTTACCTCCTTTGTTTAATTTCATTATAACATATTTTTAAAAAAATGTCAAGAGGAGAATTATTAGTAATTAAAATTGGTGGAGGAAAAACAATTAATTTGGAAGCAATTATTGCTGATCTCAAATTCGTTGATCAGCAATATCTTGTTGTTCATGGCGCTCATGCCCTGCGCGATGAGATTGCTCAAAAGTTAGGGCATGAAGTTAAAACCATAACATCAGTATCTGGATATTCAAGTGTGTTAACTGATGATGATGCTATGGATATTTTTATGATGACCTATGCGGGGTTGCGCAATAAGCGGTTGGTTGAAATGGCACAAAAATATGGTATTAACGCAATTGGCTTAACTGGTCTTGATGGAAGGTTGATTCAAGGAAAGAGAAAAACAGCGATTAAGGCTAAGATGGGCGACAGGATTAAAGTAATTAGAAATGATTTAAGTGGCAGGCCGGAAAAGCTTAATGTCGAACTTTTACAGTCACTTATTTCTTCTGGCTATGTGCCTTTTATAACCCCGCCAATTTTAAGCTATGAAGGACAGGCATTAAATACAGACAATGACAGCATTGTAGCGTTGCTCGTTAAAGAACTTGGGAACCGAGTTCCCAAGTTGTCTGTTGAGGTTGTTATTCATTTATTAGAAGCGCCAGGACTGTTAAAAGATCCACGTGATCCAAATACACTTATTACAACAATTAAAAAAGTAGAACTTGAACATATTGAGAAAGATTATACACAAGGACGCATGAAACGAAAAATGTTAGCAGTACGTCAGGCATTTGACTATGGCGCTAAAAAGATTATTTTTGCTGATGGAAGAATTGAGCAA
>JALLOP010000145.1 GCA_027718005.1 Patescibacteria group bacterium AH-259-L07
ACAAGTTCTTGTGTCGGAATCTCTAAATTCCGATACAACAGGAAAGGGGTCGGGAAAACGCAGTTTCCCCGTAGGGGTGACAGGAGTGAATCCCTTTACCCAGCGGAACTGGGTGAGGGATGAGCGACGCCAGAGGGCGGAAGCCCTATGGAGAACAGGGCTCGCGAGCATTAGCGAGCGACTATGTTCCCCTGGACGAAAAAGGAGGTTATATGCCTAAGGCAGCACGGTGGAAAGAGTATACGGCAACACTGTATTTTGGAACTCAGTTGCTCAAAATCGCCATTCCTTTTGTTGAAAAATTTTTAGGTTCTGTTCCTGATTTTAGGATTGAAATAAAAGAAGTTCAGACGCATAATAATCGAAGCAAAGTGCCATTTAATGTTGAAGATACAGGGCTTTTTGTATTTTTCCAGAGAGGAGTGCCATTTAATGTTAAAGATGCGGGGCTTTTTGTATTTTTCCAAAGAGGAATGATGCTCAGATATTTGGATAATCAGGAAGCAGATATAGTCGATGTGGTGGCAGATTTGCTGCACAGTATTTGTCATGACATTATACACATTTATCAAGCAGAACCCTTGAGAGAATCTGGATATTCATTCAAAGAGATAAATCTGTGGCTTGATGGTTTGGCAGAATATATTGCATGGCACGTGCTTGATGACATTTATCAAGATGCTCGAGAGGAAAGATCTTTTTGGCGCCTCAGGCCAGAAACCCCAGACAATATGTTGCTGGCTATTGGGCACATATTTGTAAAGCAGGGTATAGAAAGAAGAATCATAAAGCTTGCCAGGCGTGACATTGAAGATTTTAAGGCAATTGGCTTTCCTAATCTTTCATATTTCCCAAAAATGTCTTTTCAGTTGCTCACTGGCAGAAAGAAAGACGATGATACATATAGTGACTATGGTGACGTTAGGAAAGAGGATCCTCTAGATGATCCTATAGATATCAGACTTCGCTATTCAATAGGACGTTTAGCTGTTACGAAAATTGTTGAAGAAGGCAACGTTGATCCAAGAGAACTTCTTGTTTCTTCTATGGAAAATGGCGCATTGCTTGATCGAGCAAATCTTGCTGAGCTAAAAGACATCAAGATACGCTAACGAGATCGATCCACCTTATTACAATGTCGAACCTTCTAGGTTCGACATTTTCATGTGTGTATCTGGAATTTCGGAGGTCGGACCTCCGAATTTATTTCATTCAACAAAACTCCGAGCCAAAATCGCTTAGGGGCCTTTTTGTTTTTATTAAAAACCTATTTTGATGAGGACTAGCTTGGGCCTTGCGACCACAATGCTGCCTTGACTTTTTTAAAAGCAAATGTTAAACTTTACATACGCACCTTAACAAATAAAAAAACAAAAGGAGGTAAGTAAGGTGGCGCAGACAAATGAATCTTCAGTAATTCAATTTCTGGATGAGCTAGAAGAAAAACTAGAGATTATCTCCATGCATAGCGCTAAAGTACGTTGGCACTTACGCGCCTATGGGAAAGCTCTTGATATCAGGGATGATCCTGAATTTATGGAAAAACTTCCCTACATATCCTTTGACCTAAATCAGGTCTTTGAAACTATTAAAAATCTAAGAAAAGAATACGATTCCGTTCTCCTTAACCGCAGATTAGAACTGCTGTATAAACATTTTCTTTGCTATTACGAAATAATATCTTCGGAAGAAATAGTGCCAGTAACAGAAGAGATTATAAGCAAAAGTCATGACTTGCGAAGAGAAAAAGATACAACGAGCCAGCGTCGCATTGCTCAAGCATTGAAAAAGTCATTTAGCGAATTGGTTCTGCAACAGACTACACTAGCCCAGGAACTTGGCTTTTTCAATTCCTATTCGTTCGGATTATATGTACGCGGATTTGACGAGCTGTTTCTTTCCCAGACAATAGAACAACTGGAGCGTTTTATTCTAGATGCGTATCTGGAGATAGAAAAAGACAGAACAAAGGTGGAGGAAAAGACCGCAGATTTGATAGACAGCTATTTTCCTAAAGCCAAGACTCTATC
>JALLOP010000146.1 GCA_027718005.1 Patescibacteria group bacterium AH-259-L07
CAAATTATCGAAAGTGATTCTTCCGGTAATGCCCAAGTTCGAGATCCAAGTCATCCGGAAGATATCGATATTGACATAGATATTGAAAATGAAGCATATTATAAGCTCAATGATTATGGCAGGAGTTTTAAAGAATTTATTGAGCTGGAAGGGAGAAAATAAAAATGAGACACTCGTATATTCTTTCTATAGTGTCTCATTTGTCTCATTTAGCCTAAAGTGACTCCGACCCACATACCTCAAAACGGCTTCTGGACAGATCGCCAAAAATACCTTAAAATAACCAATAAAAGCGGGTTCTAGACCCGAATGTCCCGCCAGTTATCACTTTTTTGGCTAAACTATCATGATTTCGTATAATATGCAAGTTTCGAATAAAATAACGAAAACACTTCGCATAAAAACGAGTTAGGTGAAATAACAAAAATTTATTTTAAAAATATATGACACGATATGGTGTAGAAAATTGGAACAGATTTCAACGATCTGGCGTTAAACCAGAAGACATTAAGGCTATGAAGATGGAGACTGTTGAAAATGCATTTGAAGAGACTAGAGAAGATTTTAAACATCTTGTTGAGCAAATATCTGATGGAATAAAAGAGGGGCGCTGGACAGCAATACTTGGCGATGATGTTTCTGGACGGTTGCCGGCACTTGTTATTGGCAAAATTGCAACACGCTATGCTCAAAATCATGGGATAAAAATTCCAAAATGCATTTTCTTTGCTGGTGGTAGTGTCCCTTACGAAGATGTCCCTGATGAAGATCTTCCCAATGTCGAACAAAGTAAAAAAAATATAGCCGAACAACAACAAAAACTTGAAGAATATATACGCCGCCAATCAAAAAATTTAGGCTCCAGGGTTTTAATTGTAACAGAACATGTTGTCGGTGGAAGAACTCTTCGTCGTGTTGCAACAGCTTTACATAAAGTGGGCATAGGCTTTGACATTGCTTCTCTATGGTCAACGAGGCAGGCCGCTACCTATAAAATAATGTTTGATCATGAAGATAATCCTGAAATATTTAGTGAAGCAGAATTTTATATTGGCAAAGAAAATGCTGGGGCATCAGATCCGTTTGGTAGTAAAGTTGGCGGACTTCTTTATGAATTAGGTGTACCTCTCAACGAGGCAACAGAAATCAAAAAGACTGGTACTGAACCGGCTGCTAAATTAAATAAAGACGCTGATAGAGATTTGGTTAAGCTAGCTAGACAAAAAGTAAATGAGCTCACTGATGAATTATATTCAAATCATTTTAATGAAGAATAAACAATGAAAAATAAATTTTTGTTACATCGCCTAACACGGCATAAGCGGCTACGCTCCTCCTTTCAGTCGTCGCTCCGTCCATATTTGCTGGCGGTAAATCGCTTCGCGATATATTATACCGCCAGCAAGCATCGCTTATGCCGGAACGTTATCCAAAATGCCGCTCGCGCCTGCCCCGAGTGGCCGTCGGGGCACCGCTCGCTCTCGGGCTTAAGCCCTCGCATTATGGATGGGGCTCTCAATCCTTAGAGCAAGAAAAGAGGTTTTAATAAAAAAATTTGGGAGGCAATATATTAAATATAAAAAGTCCACCTGGTTTTAATAACCCCGACCCACGAGCCTAAAAACACTTTATGCCAATAGAAAAATGGAAAAAAGTTGAAGAGAAAAGGGTTTTTGATAACTTTGCTAAAATTGATATTGCAACTTTTAAGCTGCCCAACGGCGAGCTGAAGGATTTTGATATTAAAACAACAGACCACGATGTTATTTCTGTTTTTGGATTGACTTCCGACAAAAAAGTAATTTTAACCAAGCAGTTCCGACCGGGCCCTGAAAAAATATTTTATGAATTTTGCGCCGGTTTAATTGAAAAAGGAGAAGAACCAGTTGCGGCAGCTAAGCGAGAATTTTTAGAAGAAACCGGCTGCACAGGCGAGTTTCAAGACACAGGAGTTATTGAGTATGTGAGTGCTTACAATAAAGCAGCAACGTATTGTTTTGTTGCCCTCAATTGCCATAAAGTAACTGATA
>JALLOP010000147.1 GCA_027718005.1 Patescibacteria group bacterium AH-259-L07
AAAAAAGAGTTAACCCGATACAAGCCCCGAGCGAAAATCGCTTGGGGCTTATTTTTTTCCTTTCAACAGATAATCCATGGCAAACGGCTGACTATTATCTTGGAGAACTTTGTGCTATTTTTCGTGGCTATATGTTTGCAATGACGTGGTGGATAAGAAGAACATAGTCGCTCGCTAATGCTTGCGAACGATGTTCTCCATAGGGCTTCCGCCCTCTGGCGTCGCTCCCCTTCACCTTTCGCAAAAGGTGAAGGGGAGCTCCTGTCACCCCCACGGGGAAACTACGTTTCCCCGACCCCCTTCCTTTTGTATCGGAATTTAGAAATTCCGATAAATAAAATAAAGAAGCCCTAACGTATTGCCAGGGCTTCTTAAAGTTTGGATACAAATATCATATCTTACAAACTTCAAGGTTCTGCGAAGCAGGTTCTTATATACTGTGGAATCGATCCTATTTCAGCCTTTTAATATCTTGTCGATTAATCCATATTCTAGTGCTTTTTGGGCAGTTGGAAAACTCCTATATTCATCGCAGTGCTTTTGTATGGTTTTCAGAGATTTTCCTGTCCTCTTGGCCATAATTTTTTGCCAAAATTTGACATCCTGTTTCATTTCGCCAGAAACTTCGTCAACATCGCAAAGCTCCACATGACCAAGGATGCCTCCATGAAGACTAATCTTAGCATGGGGAAAAGCCAGTCGAGGCTTGCCAAGCTGAAGAATAAAAGTGGCTGCTGATTGACAAAGACCAATAGCTAGAGTAAGTAGATTAACATTATTAAGCATGACAAAATCAGCTAAAATTGTAGCCTCGACGATATATCCTCCCGTGCTGTTAATCTTTAATGCAATGCGTAAATCTTTATCGTCTTTGAGAAGATTTTCCATATTCGTGCACAAAGGCCCTATGGTTCCATATTCAATTGGATCGGACAGATTAAGAATGCATTCATGTTGAATTCCATACTTTTCTTCAAGAATTCTCATTACATCCTCCTTCACCCTCATCAGTTTTTTACCCGTCCCAGTTTCGAAGAAACTTGGTGCGGGTGAAAGAAAAATTTGGAGGGTAAATGTTGCCAAAGAACAATGTCCTTTTACAGTATTACACAAGGCGTATAAAAAGCAAGTGCAAAAATCTCATGACTTATCCACAACCGTGGGTGGGATTGTCTTTTTTCTTAGATGTGCTACTCTAAAGAAGGAATAGTTCTTTTCACAACTTAAAAAGGAGGAGAGAAATGGCTGAGCGTCAAAGTGAGGATGCAGAGCAAAAACAACGTATAGAACAATTATTTCAACGAGGGTTCTTTAAAGAATGGCCTTTGAAAGAATGGAAAATTGTCGGTTGTTATTCTTATGCATCAAAAATCGAATGGCCGAATTTTCCCTGCCGTGTAGAGCCAATCTATGTCCTAAAAAGTAATCCTGAACAGCATCTCGTTTGTGCTGAGGAGCGAAAAGACACATTAGTTGGCTGGGCTAAACCAACCAATGATATATTACCCGGTATTTTAGATGGCAACTTTGTGTTATTTGAAAAAAGTATTGATCCTCGACCGAATTGCGAACTTTGGATTATGAACATTCTACATAAAGATGGAGAGGCAATGTATGGGACAAAAGAAGAAATAGATCAAGAAACCGGTGAAAAAGTAGAAATTGATACTGGGCTCATTGAGTATGTAAAGGAACACTCTGAAGAACTCGATGCTGAATGCGCAAAAGGGATTTTTAGATTCCTCAGACTAGACCCGCTACTCCATCCCGCGCGAAAAATATTGCAGCCTTTAGGAATTAATCTAAAATCGGCCAATCTTTTTCGAGGTCCTTTAGAACGAGAAGTTTGGAGGAAAACAAAGCAACGAATTACTGCTTTAGCTCATACCTAAAATTACTCTTCGTATGATAAAGCCCCAAGCGAAAATCACCTGGGGCTTTTTGTTTGGATAGAGTAATCTGCAAGGCGTCAACGACTCTTTCTGTAATTTAATATGATGGAAAAAGCAGGGCCCGCTAA
>JALLOP010000148.1 GCA_027718005.1 Patescibacteria group bacterium AH-259-L07
CGACATCCTCTGAATTTCGGGATGACAAAGAGGGATCGCGGGATGACAAAGAGAGTGGGTTGTGAAAAAAATCTATACCGGTCTCTCCTATTGCTTTTACCACCTCTTTATTTTTGCTCACAAGCGCTGAATATTTTTGTTTGTCAAATACTTCTTTCTTTACCCTGTTAAATTGTGGCTTCGCCACTCCCGCTTCGCGGGATTTAACAGGGTGAACATGGATTGGATGCAAGCTTACTGCGGCATAGCAGCTGTCATGCTTTGTTGCTATCGTAATTGCTCTTTCACTTGTAGTATAATTTGAGCTCGGGATAACAATTGCCCGCATGCCACCACTAAAACTGCGCCGAATCACCTCGGCACTATCATCCTTAAATGCTTTAAAATTTAAATGCGCATGCGTGTCAATCATTGAATTTCAGATTTATGATTTTATATTTTATATTCTTATAACTATATTTTATCATAAATCAATTAAAACACAAAACCCCTCTCTCAAATGTTGAGAGATTTTGTTCGTATTCAATGTGGTTGACATCCGATGTCAACCAATGTTTTTTATCTTTATATGAGTAGCACCCCGACTTCCAATGGGAAGTCGGGGTGTGGAAGTGGGTAAAAAAACAAAGCCCTGTCCTTTCTTATGTAGAAAGGACAGGGTGAGATAAACAGAATATAAGAACCGTGCTTCGCAGAACCTTGTTGTTCACTTTGCTCACAATAAGAACCTGTCTTCGCCAGAACCTTGAAGCTTGTAAGGAATAATATCTTTATCCAAGCTTTAATACTACTTACTTGCAGAATCCGTTTGCCGGAGTTAAGCCATCCCAGGTTAATCCTGCGGCAGTCACATCATTTACAGTAGTATTATAGCATCCCGCAGGAGCATTCTTTAGTGTAAATGTAAGTGTTCCATCAGTACCGGTAGTACCTGTTCCGCTCCATGAAGTACCAGAATCATGCGCGAGCGTTATTGAAACAGATGCACCAGCAACCGAATTTCCCAGATCATCAACAAGGGTAAGAGTAATTAAAAGATGTTTATCTTGATTTTTTCCTCCTTCAGTAGCGTAGGTAATAGAATCAACAATAACACTTGTTGCTTGTGATACTGCCTGCAGAGAGAAGTTTGCGGTTGATGTTAGACCTCCCGTAACTACGACTGATTGGGATGCCTCTTGATAGCCAGCAGCTGATGCAGTCACGGTATATGTTCCTTCCGGTATATCAGAAATTAAGTAATACCCCGTTGCATCAGTTGTTGCCTGCCGTGTTCCGTCGGTTATGGCAGCTCCTTCAATCGGCAGACCAGTATCTACATCAGTCACAACACCGTCAATTGCGCCGTACACTATAGCGGTAAGAGAGAAGTTCACGGTTGTAGTCGTGTCTGTGGTCACTGCAACACCTGTTTGTGAGACGCTGGTATAGCCAGTTGCAGACGCAGTTACTGTATACGTGCCTTCAGGAACATCAGTAATAGTGTATGCGCCATTAGCATCCGTTGTTGCCGAACGCGTGCCATCGGTAACCGCAGCGCCAACAATCGGATTCAGGGTATCATTATCAACTACTATTCCACTAATCGCTCCTGTGGCGGGGGGAGGTGCTATTGCCGCGACTGCCGCAGCAACACTCACCAAACCATAGCCATATTTAGAATCACGCCCTGACTCCCCAAGATCGAGAGCAGTATCATTCATTACTTGGCGAACCTCGTCGTTGATTCGTCCGTTGCCATTGCTATCAGTAATGCCGGCGGCAATTACTAAGGCAGCAGATCCTGCTACATGAGGAGAGGCCATTGATGTTCCGTTAAATTCAACATATCCTCCACCAAGTTTAGTGGAATTAATCGTTACTCCAGGCGCCATAAGTTCAAGTTCAGAACCGGTGCTTGAAAAGCTAGCTCGCTTGTCGTTTTTATCAGTGGCGCCTACGGCAATAACTGATTCATAGACTGCTGGATAGCTGATCTTTTCTCCTCGACCGGACTTGTTTCCGCTGTT
>JALLOP010000015.1 GCA_027718005.1 Patescibacteria group bacterium AH-259-L07
TTCATTTTTAAATACGCCATAACTAGCCGCGCCTGGAGATAACAAAACAATATCTCCTTTTTGAGCAAACGTTTTTGCCTGCTCTACTGCCTGTTTCATAGATGATATGATTACTACAAAATTACGGAGGTCGGACCTCCGTAATTTTTTAAAGATTTTGTCAGTGGCAGTGCCCTTGAATAATATAAGGGCTTTAACATATTTGTTCACTTCTTTGACATATTCTTTATAATCTAACTTTTTATCATGACCACCGCCAATTAAAATTATTTTTCCTTTTTTATCTTTGAAAGAGTTAAGCGCGGCAATAGTTGCATCAGGACTCGTTGCAGCTGTATCATTATAATATTTTACTCCTAAAACTTCTCGTACAAACTCCAAGCGATAGGGAATGCCCGTAAATGTTTTCAAAACGTTTACCATAGCTTTTTGATCTACCCCGTTAGAAATCCGCTCTTTATCAAGAGCGGCAGAAACCAGAGGTTTCTTACTTCTAACGGGGTCTATACCATAGAGCAATGCAGCTAAGATAGCAGCCAAAACATTTTCAAGGTTGTGTGCTCCTTTTATTTTAATATCACTAACAGAACATAGTCGCTCACTCCGCTCGCGAGCTATGTTCTCCATAGGGCTTCCGCCCTCTGGTGCTCGCCCTGCGGGCTCACTGTCACCCCTACGGTGAAACTGCGTTTCCCCGTCCCCCTTCCTCTTGTATCGGAATTTAGAAATCCCGATACAAGAACAAATCTTTTTTCTCTTCTTATTATTCTGAAAATAAGGAGGACCTTGTTTCCTGCGCTCGCTCGGAAAAGTAAAATTACCATTTACTTTTCGCTCACTCGCTTGAAAATAAATACTATTTCCTTGTATATAAGAACCGTGCTTCGCAGAACCTTGTTGTTCGCTCCGCTCACAATAAACGCCGTCTCCGGGAGACGTATTTTTTGAAAACCAGTACACCTGTGACTTTGCCTTATTTCCCCTTTTTCTTAGCTCACTATCGTCTCTATTTAAAATCAAATAATCAGCTGGCGTTTGGTATTTAAAAATATTTTCTTTGTCGCGATAATACGCCTTTAAACTCTTGTATTTGTCCTGATGATCAACTAATAAATTGGTTATCACTGCAATGTGCGGGCTTTTTTTTATCTCCTTAAACCCGCGCAACAACCACGAGGAAAGTTCGGCGACCATAACCGTATTCCTCCCCAAGGAGGAATGACGGGGCGACAAAAGGTATTTCAATGGCGAATCACCAATATTACCACACAAAACAGCGGGAACGTTTCCTGCTTTTAAAAACTCATAAATTAATGATGCCGTGGTACTTTTTCCTTTGGTGCCGGTGACCCCAACAACAACATTATCACATAGTGATAAAAAAATAGTCCAATCATTAATCACGGGAATTTCGTTTTCTCTCGCTATTTGTATATAGGGAGAATAATCAGGAACTAAGGGATTTTGAAATACCAGATCAGTATTAATAAAGTCCTGTTTTCTATGCCTTCCTAAAATAAAGCACACATTTTTATACTTTTGCAATTTTTTAATCTGCGCTCGTAACTCTTTTTCTTCTTTTAGGTCAGTGACTAAAACCTGTGCTCCTTTTTGAGCAAAAAACAAAGCGGTAGAAATCCCGCTCCCGTGTGGATATGTGCCGAGTCCCATAATGGTAATACGGCGCGCATTTTTAATCTTTTCTTGAAGCATATCTTCACTTGGACACTCGGTGTCCAAAACTTATTCTTCTTTATCTCCTTCTCCCTCCTCCTCTGTTTCAAGCGTGCTTTTGAGTTTTTTAAACTCGTTTTCTGCTTTTCTTAATTGTGAACGACAAAAAGTAATTAATTCAGCTCCTTGTTTAAATTTTTTCAACCCTGCCTCAACATCAACATCATCAGAAGAAAGCTCATTAACAAGTCTCTCTAATTGTTCTAACGCACTTTTTAAATCTTGTTTTTCTTTGCTCATAAAACTCATACTTTTGAGCTGTCGACATCGGATGTCGACAGCTGTGTTATTCTATTTTTTTAACACTGGATTTAATCTTTCCCCTATATAGTTTGGTTAATAACATATCTCCTATTTTTATGTTTTTACCCTCTTTTATTATGGTATCATCACTATCATACGTAATACTATATCCTCGCTTTAAAACTGCTTCTGGATTTAATGATATAAGCGCGGCTTCTAATACTTCTAATTTTTTCTGACCTGCCCTATATTGATTTTCAAACCTGCTCAACCCATATTGCTCTGCCATATGTAAGCGATGCGTCCATTTATCAATAGTTGTACCATATTGATAGAGGCAACGCAAGAAAGCCTGTTCTAAAAATCTATATGCATTAAAAACATTTTGCGCGCCGTTTGATAAACGCTCGTACATATATTTTAAATGCTCTTTTTTATGCCTGAACTTCTCATTCATTATATCAATCAGTTTATCATAGTATGATTCAATGGATGAGATAAGTTCTTCCCGTTGGGTGCGAATAAATACCGATACTGCCGTAGGCGTTGAAAAACTCTTATCAGCCGTAAAGTCAGCAATGGTTATATCTTTTTCATGGCCAATGCCGGTTATTATGGGCAAACGTGACATTATAATTGCATCAGCAACACCTTCTGAATTAAATGCTTTTAAGCTTTCTAAACTGCCGCCTCCGCGCATCAAAACTAATACATCTAAATCGGGGCGATGTTTATTAAACCAATTAATGGCAGAGATGATTGATTCCTCTGCCCGGTCGCCCTCAACTAACACATCACGCAAATATAGGTAAAATCCATACGTTCCCAAATTTTTATAAAAATCATTAATAGCCGCGCCCGCTTCAGAGGTAATTAATCCTATACTCTGAATTATTTCTGGCACGGGCCGCTTTCGCTTCAAATCAAAATAGCCTTTCTCTGCTAATTTTTTCTTTAACAACTCAAATACTTTTTTCAACACCCCCTCACCTATGGGATCTATTCTCTCTACCTCAAGATGAAACCGGCCTGTTTTATATACCTTAGAAAATCCAAGAATAACAACTTCAAATCCATCCTCTAACAGATGATTCAATTCGTCATAATTGCGCCAGCTTACAAAACACTCTACTCCATAATCATTATCATTGTTTGAATCTTTGAGCTGGAAAAACGCATAGCTCTCCCTCTTGCTTACCTCGGTAATTTCTCCACGTACTTTTACCGCGCTAACGTGTTGAAATAATGTTTTATTAACAAGTTCTAAAAACTGTTTTACTGAAAGTGTTTGATCTGACGATTGTGTTTGTACTGCATCAGGACTATTAACAAGGGCAAGAATTTCATCAGCATAGTCATTAATTTTTTTTGCTCCCCAGCCTTTTACATCTTTAAGGTCATCTCTTGTCTGCGGCAAGGCGAGTGCCGTAAGTTTAAGCGTTTCATTATTAAACACCATATATGGTTTTTTCCCCTGTTTGATTGCCATATCATTGCGCCATTGACGCAATGTTTCATATAGTTTTGTTGTTTTGGTATCGGACATAGATATCAGTATAGCAGATATGAAAAGATAAAAAAGGGGGCGGATAAAATAAAAAGGGTCGGTTAAACTAAAAAAGGGACCCAAGCTTTACTATTTGAATCCCTTTTAGCAGGTTTTTTAGCCGCTATTCTGAAGAACGAATGGCGTCAATTTGTTTCTTTAATTCGCTTGGCCAGTCTACCTTAAGAAGTATCAACCTGTGTCTATCAAGTTTGTATGGTTTTTCTCCTGATAAACAAACACTCTCTCTTCCATGGCTATCTATTACAGCCCAAGACTCGACCTTATCATCACTTCGATAGGCTACTAACCAATGAGCTTCTTTACCAAAATGAGGGTCATCCATCGGGTAGATAATCGAGCCAACGCTATGAGCAGTTTTTATAAAGCTCTGTGCATAGGTATCATAAAGACCGTCAATCGAGGCATAGAAGTATCCTCGAACCTTTGGCCAGCCATATTCTTCATATCTCTGGGCCTTGCCTGTCAAGTCAATCGCTTTAAAAAGCTCCCATTTAGGATCTCGCTTTGCAAGAAATTGAACAATCTCCTTGAAACCTTTATTCCTAATTCGTTTCAGAAATGTGCTATGGGTTTCGCCAGTCATAATTACTATGCCATCATACCTTATATCTGGTATTATCATATCCCCTATCCGAGTTCTTATGTGGGTTCCGTCAGGCCAATCTACTTTGTCAAACTCACGCAACTTATTAAACCTATCTTCGCTCATGTTTCCTCCTTTCAATTTTGATCATCTTTATTCTACCACATTTTTCTGCGCCTGTCAAGGGGATGTACAACAAGAGGCCAATAAAATATTCTTGAGGAATATTCTTGCATATGGATATTGACTTTCTTATAATCATCTGTTAGTCTATAGCTAATGTCTAAATATAAGTCTAAAATTTATCTTGACACCTCTGTTATCAGTGTTTATGATGACCCTCGCATCCCGCAGAGACAAGCCCAGACTCAAGAATTCTGGAAAACACTTAAAGATTTTAGGGTCTATATTTCTGAAATAACAATTAATGAAATCAATAACATTCCCAATTCTAAAAAAAGAAAACGATTACTGAGCCTCAGTAAAAATTTTTTTCTACTTCACCCCACAGAGGAAGCAGAAAAATTAGCACAAGAATATGTTAGAAAAAAAATCATTCCGAAAAGGTATATTGATGATGCTATTCACCTGGCAATAGCCACGGTAAATAGACTTGATATTCTCGTTAGCTGGAACTGTAAACACTTAATTAATTTAAAAACAAAACGCGAGGCCAACAAAATTAATCTCGCTAAAGGATACAAAGAGATTGAATTAGTTGAACCTCCTATGGTAAAACTATGAAAAAGCATAAAACAACAACCAAACATTTTAGCCAAACATGGGGAGTAAAAGTGAGGCCAAGTATTGCTCGTGAATTTACCTACAATAATAAATTTTTTGATGAAAACCTAGCAGGCCTCCATGAGATTCGCGCTCGACTGGCTGAAAAAAACTATTCCTTTAAAAAAGCTGCTGCTAAAACAGGCTAAATCTTTATATACTCCGGTCTTCAAATAGCTAAACTGGACTAGCTATTTTTTTATATAATAATACTCAAGCACTATATAGCAAATAAGAGCAAATAGTTTTGTGGTCTTAGTGTCAGACATAGATATCAGTATAGCAGATATGAAAAGATAAAAAAGGTCACTCAGGTTTTATCCTAAATGACCTCATAATAGTTCTACCACAGTGAACTATTGAGAGTGGTAGAAATGAATACGTCCCTTAAAGTCAAGCCCGTCTCTCAAAACCTCAGCAATCTGTACCCTCTCATCCATGGGAATAGCTACCACATCTATACCAAGGTACTCGTGTTCGGTCCAATAAGGCTCAGAACGCTTATAACCCAACACAACAACCATCGTCAGCGGCTCCCCGCCAAGATCAGTGGTTTCCAGACGATAAGCTACTGTATTCTCGCCCCACTGCCTGTATTGTACTTCTGTTGCTTTCGTTAATCCGTCTTCTAACTCCCACTCATCTGCTCGCACTACATATACAGGTTTTCTATGAAGCGAAGGAGAGGCGATAATTACCAGTACGACTACGACGGTGGCCACGAAAATAGTTCCGGGCAAAACATCTCTTGGTTTCATCGTGATTTTCCTCCTCATTTGAGTTAATAATGTGTGAAAGAACCAACTCTTTCACCTCCATTATACAGTATACACATTCTCAAAATCTTGACAATCACCCCCGCGTGTACAAGATGAGTCCCTCACCCAGCGTTTTCTGGGTGAGGGATAAGTAACTCTTTTAAAAAAGGGGCGACAAGGAGGGATGCGGGATGACAAAGGAGTGTGGGATGACATACGGAGGCCTCTGTACGGAGGCCTCTTGACAAGAGTACAAACATCAGCTATAGTATCGTTAGATCTTTACATACATAAGTACAAGGAGGAATTATGGCAAAAAAATTGTTGGAAGACATAAAAGAAATTGAAGCAGCACGGGAAACAATGACACAGCCGAGTTTTACGACTGGTCTTTTTGCTGGCAAGCCCCAGTTTGATCTTATCATGCCGTTTCCTGAACAATCTTCTCAAGATAAGCAAATCGGTGACCAATATTGTAAAAAAGTTGAAGCATTTTTGCATGCTCATGTAGACCCTGATGAGATTGAACGTAGTGCAAAAATTCCTGAGAATGTATTTAAAAAAGCCTTTGAGCTTGGTCTGTTTGGAATGAAAATTCCAAAACAATATGGAGGACTGGGATTTTCTCAAACAAACTACAACCGTGTCCTTGCTTTGGTCTCAAGCTGGTGTAATATATTCGGACTCACTCTTTCTGCGCACCAATCAATTGGCCTTCCAATGCCGATTTTACTTTTCGGAAATGAAGAACAAAAACAAACCTACTTACCGCGCGTTGCACAAAAAGAAATTTCTGCATTTGCGCTGACCGAACCTTCAGTCGGATCTGATCCTGCAAGCATGGTGGCTAAAGCAGTACTTAACAAGGAAAAGACCCACTATATCGTCGACGGGCAAAAACTCTGGTGTACCAATGCTCCTATTGCGGGTGTTATTGTCCTTATGGCACGGGTACCGGCAAAAAAGGCAAAAGATGAACATGAAAAAACTATCTGGATCCCCACACCAGAAGGAGACAATGCAGATGATAACGTTATCACGTCCTTTATTGTTGAAATGGAAACACCAGGAATTAAAATCTTGCAGCGCTGTCAATTTGAAGGAGGAAGAGGAATTGAAAACGCCTGGATTGGATTTACCAATGTGCGTATACCAGCAGAAAATGTTATTGGACATACTGGTAAGGGGCTCAAATACGCGCTCACCATTCTCAATACTGGTCGGGTAAGTATTAATCCCATATGCTTGGGAATAACAAAACAAGCATGGCAACCAACACTTGATTGGGTAAATTTCCGCATCACCTTTAACAAATCGCTTGGCGAACACGAAACACAAACCATGCGCATCGCACAAATGGCATCAAACCTTTTTGCCATGGATGCGGCAACATGGCTGGCTTCCCAGATGGCTGACAACAAAACAACCGACATCAGAGTAGAAGCGGCACTTACCAAAGTATTCTGTTCTGAAACAGCGATTCAGTTTCTCGAAGCTTCCCAGATCCTCTTTGGGGGTAGAGGGTATGAAACCGCAGATTCAAAACGCGCCAGAGGAGAAATGGCATTTCCCTCAGAGCAGCTCGTTCGCGATGCAAAACTGTATCGCATTGGCGAAGGCGCAACCGATACCCTTATTCCGTTTATTGCGCGTGAAGTATTGGATCAGCATCTGAGGCGAGCAAAAGATCTTCTTGAAGGAAACGTCCATGGATTTACGTGGCTCTGTGAACTATTCCGTCTTGGCAATTTCTATATACCATGGTACCTTAACCAATGGATTATAAAAAATGTCGAAAGCGACCATCCTCGTGTTAGAAAACATCTCCGCTATGTTGAACGCAAAAGTCGCCACCTTGCACGAAAAGTCTTTTATGCACTGATTCGA
Organism: Patescibacteria group bacterium AH-259-L07; assembly: GCA_027718005.1. Lineage (GTDB taxonomy): Bacteria > Patescibacteriota > Patescibacteriia > UBA2591 > UBA6264 > JALLOO01. The sequence continues at coordinate 7,559 of JALLOP010000015.1, forward strand.
TACCGTAAAAAACTTTATGATCGACAAGCTGTCGCTGATAGACTTACGAAGACGGGAATAGACCTTTTTATGATTGCCGCGACAACACTTTATGCCCAGTACTGTGAATAAAAGCATGGGAGAAAAGAAGCATGGGATCTTGCGGATCAATTCCTGCGCGATGCAAAAAAACGAATCAAGGGAAGAGGGAGTATGGATGGTACCATATTTAACGATGATAAGAAAACATGTGCCGTCGGCAGAAAAGCACTCGAAGGCCGTTACCATTGGCTTAGAGATGGATCACTTTCACGAGACTATGGTCCCTTGCGCTATCCTGAATATCCTTAACAAGAAAAAGTCCCCTTTAAAGGGACTTTTTATGTTTGTCACATAGAAGAATTTTGATATCTTTTTTATCTACGGGGTTTGTATAAAATCACGGTGAACATACAATCCTTCTCGCGCCAGTTTTCCAACACCCTCACCAGTCTCTGCATTCACCCGAAACATAGGAACACGCCAGCCGTCTTTCGGTGGAAGCGTTTGCGCAAAGCTTTGTAAAAGCGCAAAAAAGCGTTCATCTTCCTGTGATCCTGCTCGGACATTCACAACCAGGATATCAGCATGACGATGGTGACCTGCTTTCAATAGATTAATTGCATCTGATCTGGTATCAGGAAGCACCACAAACGTATCTACATATCGCTTCACGCCGGTATCTGCCTGACCAGCGCCTGCAGTTTCAACAAGCACCACATCTGCAAAATGAGAGGCGAGCTCGATAACTTGTGATAGGTATTGCGTTACTGCAGCAGACGCACCTCGCGATCCAAAACTGCGCAAGAAAACACCTTTATCACTATAGTGATCTCGCATACGAATCGTATCACCCAATAGGGCACCACCAGATTCTTCCTCAGTAGGGTCAATCGCAAGTACGATCACGGTTAAGTCATCGTCACGCAACTCGTGGATTATCTTATCAATCAAGGTACTTTTTCCTGCAGCTGTAGAGCCAGTCACCGCAATAGTATGCGCTTTTGTATCGGGAATATCTGAATCAAGAAGCACCTGCGCTAACACTTCAGGATTCTCATGTACGGTTGAGATAAAATGTGCTAGTTTCTGAGGATTCAAAATTGTGGTACTGACATTATTGCTCGTTTTCATGACGTTGTGCCTCCTTACAAAGAAATTGTGCTATTGCTTCAAATGATGTGCCAACCGGAGCAAAATATGCGACTCCGAATTTATGGAGTTCTTCTAATTCGCGGGATCGTATCACCCCTCCACCAATGATACGTATATCGTCCTTTCCGAACGTATGAAGATGCTCATGTAAACGTTGGAAAAATACAACTGGTGAACCAATATGTGTTGAAATCGCTACCACATCAACATCTTCTTCCATTGCACGCTTCGCAATCTCTTTCATAGAACAGTGAAGTCCAGGATAAATCACTTCTGCACCAAGATCCTTATAAAATTCAGCAAGGGTATGGATAATGCGGTCATGGCCATCAAGGCCGCCCTTAGCAATTAAAATTCGTAACGGGTACACTAACTGATACCGTCGCACTGCCGCTTCCATTGCAGCTGCGTGCGGTGGTGCGACAAACATTTCACGCTCCTTATACTCACCCCATACGTCTTTGAGTGCATCACAAATTTCTCCCAGCGTCGCATACACTGATACTGCTTGAATCAAAGACGGCATCATATTAGCGCCACGCTCAGCAGCGCTGCGTATTTCATCAAGCACTTCACTTACCCGTTGGCTATCTCGAGACTGCTTTATATTCTTGAGACGCGTAATCTGCCGCTTTTCAAATCCTCTCCGCGCTTCAAGCTCTTCTGCAACGCCTACCGGCTCTTCAACTTCTCCTTGACTTGACATGTTGACACCAACAATCAAAACCTCGCCTGCTTCGACTGCTTGCTCATATCTCGAAGCTGAAAAACGAATCATGCCCTGTGGATCTCCTTGCTTCGCAGCTTCAATCATACCGCCCATATCTTCAATTCGATCAATCTCATCTTCTGCCTCTTGTTCAATCTCATTGGTGGTCTGCTCAATTAAGTAGGATCCACCGAACGGATCAGGAAACTCACAAATACCTGTTTCCTCTTGAATAATCTGCTGGGTACGGATTGCAAGCTTTACTGCCTCTTCGGTGGGGGTACACAAAACCTCGTCATAGGAATTGGTATGAACACTCTGTGCTCCCCCAAACATACCAGCTAATGCCTGAATGGTCACCCGGATAAGATTGTTCAGCGGCTCATGGCGCGTGAGGGTACAGCCAGCAGTTTGAACGTGCATCCGGCACCATTGCGAGCGTGGATTGGTTGATCCAAAGCGGTCATGCATAATCCGTGCCCACAATCGTCGCGCTGCACGAAGCTTAGCAATCTCTTCTAAAAAGTTATTGTGAATATCAAAGAAGAACGAGAGCTGCGGCGCAAACGCATCAACTGAGAGTCCTCGTTCGAGCGACTTTCTTACATACTCAATACCAGAACTCAAGGTATAGGCAACCTCTTGTATTGCCGTCGCGCCTGCTTCTCTGATATGGTATCCACTAATTGAAACTGGGTGCCACTTGGGCACATGACGGGCAGCGTATTCGATCGTATCAACAACAAGCCCTACTCCGTATTCTTCAGGAAACAGCCACTCTTTCTGCGCAATATACTCTTTCAAAATATCGTTCTGAATAGTACCTCCCAGGCGCTCAAACGGAATCCCTTGTTTCTGCGCCATTGCAAGATACATTGCCCAAATCACTGCAGCAGGGGCATTAATGGTCATGGAAACCGTAACCTCATCAACAGGAATGTTCGCGAAGAGCTCCTCCATATCAGCTAAGGTATCAATGGCAACACCATCCCAACCAACCTGTCCCTCGCACAAGGGATCGTCAGAATCACGTCCCATAAGCGTCGGGAGATCAAATGCCGTTGAGAGTCCAGTGCCGCCTTGTTGCAAGATAAGCAAAAATCGCTCATTCGTATCAGGTGCGAGGCCGTGTCCAGCAAACTCACGAATCGTTGGCTTACGCTTTCGGTACATCTGAGGGTACAAACCTCTGGTGAAGGGATACGTCCCTGGATCGCCAATGTCTCCTCTATACTGAATCTTGCCTTCATTCTGACGGTAAAATCCTTTGTTTTTCGGCATTACTATTACCTCCATTTTTAAGGTACAAAACAAATACCTTTATACTATACTGTATTTAGATAAAAATGCAAGGGCTTATACAAGATGAGTAGATAGAGAGAGAATGTTTGAAAACTCTATTGTCAATAAAAATGGACGATCGTACTAAAATATAGACAATGGAAATAAAAAAAGAGGCAGACAAAATAAAAGCTTGGGTGGATTATCCAAGCTCTTAAAAAATTATTCTTCTCTATTATTATACCGTTTATGCATCACCTTGTGAAGAAGAAGATGAAAGAAACATCAATTTCGTTTGCATCTCTGCGGCCAGTTCATCCATTTTTGGCTCAACTGCTTTTACTATTTCATTTTCTGCTTCTTGAAGCCGTTTGTAAAGCGGATCTGAATACATTGCAATCAGCTTCTCAATCCCAACTTTAGTAAAGCGTTCATCTACTATTTTTTCAAAACCTGATTTTAGTATTTTTATCGTTTCTTCTATAAACTCCTCGATCATCACTCTAATCATTTCTTGATTAAAACTAGATGATCTCCTCCTCATCACATCTTCCATAAACAGCCCTTGTGCTTCTTTAATCATTTTCTCAAGCCCCACCATTTTAAATAGTTTGCATATTTTTTCTTTCTTAGTTTGTGCAGCCATCACGCCTCCTTTTTTATGAGTGAAACGAACTACATATAAACTATATCATATAACATTTATATTGTAAATGAAAAAGGCTGTGGAAAACTGCCGAAGATAATCTTTCAATATCCTCTTCTGCCTCTGGGACAAATTTAATAATACAGTCCTCTGACATATATTATGCATATCTCTTCTTAATGTCATCTAAAGAGGTAATCTTTTTAGGGGTTCTTTTAGAATATTTTTCTAATCTTTGAACAATACTTTTTCTTAGCTTCATGCCATAATCAGTGTCAGTTAATATATCTTGGATAGATTCAATAATCGTTCGGCGAATAAAATTTTTTATTTCTTTTTCTTTCATTGATATAGTGGCCATATAATTAATTTATTTATTATGAGTTAATACTATTTTTACTATTATACAATCTGTAAAAATAGTGTCAATACTAAGACTTGTCCAATGCAAGATGAGCCCCAAATAGACCCCGCTTTCCAACGCAAAATGAGCCCCAAATGTAGGAACTCACCTTGCGTTTACGTGTGAGTTGTGGATAATTGATACATGACTATCATTATGAACGACTCACACATCGTGAGCATTACACAAATGAGAGAGTTTGTAAAGGGCTCTCAAGACATAACGTTTAAAGCTATCTCACGCAAACAAACATATCAATGGATTGACACCATTGTGACCCGATTTAGATACGTTACCTTGCGCAAGAAAGATAAGACTGCCATAAAAGATTATCTCATGAAAATGACGGGCTACTCAGATGCACAGATCACGCGGCTCATCGCTCGAAAAAAGAAATGCGGACGTATTGTGGCAGACTCAACCGGACGCCATAAGTTTCCGAGAAAATATACTGCCAAAGATATTGCTCTCTTAATTGAAACCGATACGGTCCATGATTGCATTGCTGGTCCCGCAACCAAGAAAATAGTGGAGCGAGAATATATGGTCTATGGGAAGAAAGCATATCACCGGTTAAAAAATATTTCGGTATCGCATATCTACAACCTCAGAAAAACACGACAGTACCGTTCGCAGACCATGATATTTAAAAAGACCAAAGCAGTTAAGGCGCCTGACATCGGCGTACAGCAAAAGCCGCAAACCTATGGCAAACCAGGATATTTAAGGGTAGATACGGTTCACCAAGGCGATTGTGGCAAGAAAAAGGGGGTCTATCACATCAATATGGTAGATGAAGTAACCCAATGGGAAGTCATGGGTGCGGTAGAAACGATCTCTGAACGGTATTTAGAGCCACTTTTAAGGGCGCTGATTAAGCAATACCCGTTTATCATCTTTGGGTTTCACTCTGATAATGGCTCTGAGTATATCAACCGTATCGTTGCCAACCTCTTAAACAAGCTCTTGATTAAACAAACCAAGTCACGAACCCGACACTGCAATGACAATGCCTTAGTTGAGGGAAGGAATGGCAGCAGAGTGCGCAAACACATGGCCCATGCATACATTCCCCAGGTTGCCGCGCCTCAGATTAACCGGTTTTATCAAACGTATTTTAATGTTTATCTCAACTATCATCGTCCCTGTGGGTATGCCACCACGATCACGGACAAGCGTGGTAAACAAACAAAAATCTATCCGTATTCGCAGTACCAAACGCCGTATGAGCGATTTAAATCGCTCAAATACGCTGACAAGTATTTAAAACGCGGCATGACGTTTGCAAAGCTTGATGTCATTGCCTCTACGCACAGCGACAACGAGTTTGCAAAGATCATGCAAAAAGCAAAGGCCGAATTATTCTTAAACTTTAACCATAAACTTCAATTACCCACCTCTTACGCAATCCCTATTTCAGGCTCATATGATGATTAGAAAATACTTACTATGTTCATGGACTTGAACATACCAATTTAGCATACCAATTTAGCATGATACATAAGAAAAATCAAAAAGCTTGGGTGGATTATCCAAGCTCTTAATTGATCTGGCCTCTACTCTTCCGCCGTGTCCTCACCTGGAAAGGGCCGAAGTTCTGAAAGCCTTATTGCTTCCTCTAGCGTGAGCTCATCTACTTTCATCTGTATCCCCTTGTGAAATGCCTGCTCTGCTTTATCAAGTCGATCAAAAAATGGATCAGTTTGAATTTTAATTATTCTATCGATCTCATCTTTTTTAAACTCCCCACCTATTGTCTGTTCAAAACACGCTCGTGTTGCTTTTACCATTTCTTCTGGAAACTCCTCAATAATCTTTCTTTCTTCTTCAGTCATTCCTCTCCCCCTAATCTTTAGAAACATTTCTGTCTCTTGATCCCGCTTTTGTTTAAAAGATTTCTCAATTCCAATTATCTTAAACAGTTTGCGTATTTTTTCTTTTTTGGTTTCAGCGCTCATCACGCCTCCTTTTTTATGAGTGAAACGAACTACATATAAACTATATCATATAACATTTATATTGTAAATGAAAGACCCTGTGGATAACTTTTCAAATAAAAAAACACTATCCTCTTAACTATTTAAGCTGCGGGGCAGACCCCGTTAGAGAATTGAGGCCTTGCTTTAAATAGTCGAGTTTAATTTTTTAATAGAGATGTGCAACAATAAATATCTCTTCCATTCTCTAACGGGGCAGGCCTTCTTTATACCCAGCTTTACTCACTCTTACAAATTCTGCTTTTTCCCAAAATTCACCTATATTTTTAGCGCCCGTATAGCTCATGCCTGACTGCAGTCCATCAATCAGCGGGAAAAGCACTTTATCAAGATCCCCTTTATATACAATACGGCTACTGATCCCTTCTGGCGCCCGCTCTGCTCGATCTTTATTATGTTCTCTTAGTCCTCTATCAAATGATGCATCACGAGAGGCAAGCCCCCGATATACCTTATATGCCGCACCCTCTTCTACAAAATATTCGCCTGGTGATTCTTTAGTCCCCGCAAATAAGGATCCACTCATGACTGTTGAAGCGCCAGCGGCAATTGCCTTGGATACATCTCCTGCATGTCTAAGGCCGCCGTCAGCAATGAGAGGAATATGGTGTTGATGTGCAGGTTTTGATGAGTTTAGGATAGCAGTGAGCTGCGGTACGCCTGTTCCGGCTATCACGCGCGTGGAGCACACCGCGCCCGGCCCAATACCTACCTTTACGGCATCAACGCCTGCTTTAATTAAATCATACGCCCCTTTAGAGGTGGCAATATTGCCCCCAACAATATCAACATTTGTATATGTTTTTTTTAATTTTTTTACCAAATCAATAACTGCTTTATGATGCCCGTGGGCAATATCTATCACCAACGCATCAACACCTGCCTCAACAAGTCTCCGCGCACGCTCCATGCCATCTTTAATGCCAACCGCAGCCGCAACCACTAACCTTCCGTTTTTATCTTTTGCTGCATTTTTATACTTATTAATTTTTAAAAAATCAGCTGCGGTAATTAATCCATGAAGTACCCGGTCTTTGTCCATCAAGGGCAGCTTCTCAATCTTATATGTATCAAAGATAGCAATTGCTTTCTCTACCTTAATATCAGGGCTGGCCGTAATTAATTTTTTAAACGGCGTCATTACTTTTTCAACCGTGGTATTACGGTTTTGCGAAAACCGAACATCACGCCAGGTCACAATTCCTTCCAGTTTTCTATTTTTATCTACCACTAAAAGTCCGCTAATTCTTTTCTCCTTGATAAACGCAACAGCATCAGATAATTTTGTTTTTTTACTAATCGTAATAGGATCATCAATCACCAAATTCTCAGCCCGCTTTACCTTTCTCACCTCCTCTGCTTGTTCATCAATTGAGTTAAACCGGTGAATAACCCCAATCCCGCCGTAGCGCGATAGCGCAATGGCCATATCTGCCTCAGTTACCGTATCCATATTTGCGCTCACAATCGGGATATTAATTTTAATCCGCCGAGAAAATTTAGTTCTTACATTAACAGTTTTTCGAGAACTGATGTCAGAGTACTGTGGAATAATTAATACATCATCAAAAGATAAACCCAGAGATGGCTTGTTGTTCGTTTGAGAATTTTTTTTGTTTTGCGGCATAACAATAAAATTTTATCACGACTACAATTTTGTGTAAACCTTTATGCTTTTATAATCTCTCCGTGCTTAATTTGTGAAAAATCCAAATGGGAACTGGTTTCATCTATATGAATATACCTTCCGATTCTTTGAAGTTGACCAAGGTCTGTTATGTGAGAATCTCTAAAATCTGCATCCCAGCCAATGGTTTGAAGTTGACCAAAGTCTGTTATGTGAGAAGCTCTAAAATCTGCATACCAGCCAATAGTTTGAAGTTGGCCAAGGTCTGTTATTGGGGAATCTCCAAAATATGCACTCCCACCAATAGTTTGAAGTTGGCCAAGGTCTGTTATTTGGGAATTCTCAAAAGATGCATCCTCACCAATGTGTTGAAGTTGACCAAGATTTTCTACTTGTGACCTCCTGAAATCTGCATACCCACCAATAGTTTGAAGTTGGCCAAGGTCTGTTATGTGAGAATCTCTAAAAGATACGCCCCCGCCAATGTGTTGAAGTTGGCCAAGGTCTGTTATTGGGGAATCTCCAAAATATGCACTCCCGCCAATGTATTGAAGTTGGCCAAGATCTGTTATTGGGGAATCTCCAAACTCCGCATCCCTGCCAATGTATTGAAGTTTTGTTGGTAGACGCTTCCATTTTGATAAAATGTTTGGATATAAACCTCCAGTATAAACCACGGTGTTATTGTCTAACTGGTCAGGAGAGGTAGCGACTTGTTCTGGTGAGCAGTCAAACATAACCGTATAGTCTTGTTTGAGCTCTCTTTGATCTCGTAGTTTTTGGATACGAGGATCTTTTTTATACCCAAAGCCTTGTATAGTGGTGCTGATTTCGTAAAGATAGATCAGCTCATCCTTATCTAAATCATGGCCCGCTTCCATCTTATGTTCAATCTTGGTCAAGAGCTTCATGTCGTGTTCTTTTTTAAAGTACCGATCTTTATCAGGAAATGCTTCCAGTTTTTGAGCAAGGACCTCGTTCATGTAGGGGTCAAGATTTTGGTTCTCGGCAATGCCGCGAATTTCAGCAATCTTATTGTCTTCCATACGAATCGCAATACGGGGAATGGTTGGCTCTCCTTCATCATCATGTGAGTAAAACACGTGAAAATCTCCGCCCTTGAGCTGCGTCTGCGCTGTATTTTCTCCTGCGGTGCACCAGCCCGTACCTCGTCCGCGAATTGATTTGGCTAGAGGGAGATGATCTGGGCCCTGATCATGCTTCACCCATTGTCCTTCAGTAAGGGGTAATAAATGTTTTGGGATGGGATGAATGCGCTCATGCGCCCATGCGTAGAGCTTGGCAAAATTTTCATTGGTAAGATGCTGCTTGAATATTTCCTTTTCTTCCGTGGTGAGCTCGTATTCTAAGTCTTCAAATTGAACTGGTTTTCCGTGGTATTTTTTAATAATCTTATCAATGAGATAGGTAAGGGCTTCATGATTAATATCGGGAAACATTTTAAGGGTTCCTTTGGAGCGTTTGGGAAACTTTTTCTTGTCTTTGTCGTATTCTTGCAAATTGACAACACTTCGAAATACCCAATATTTCATGTAATCAGGCATATATGAGGAACCAGGTGAAGCAAAATCGTCAATCCATTGTTCAAGAGAAGCGCGCTGGTCGTCTAAAAGCCGCTCAACCAGCTGTTTTTTCCATGTACGTTTTTCTTCTTCAGAAAACGAGTCATAGTCACCCTGCTGTCCGCGTTCTCGGAGGATACGCTCTTGATGTTCCCAGTAGCTCTCAGGAATATCTTCAAATCGAGTAACAAATGTATGTAACAGCACTTTCTTGAGTGCTTGTATGCCGCGTTCACGCTCTTGAGGATCGGTGCGTTCAATAATTTCTTTGAAGCGGTTGAGATAGTTTTGTATGCGGACTTCAGGTTTTTGAGAAAGCTTTTTACCGGTACGTTCTTCGGTGCGCCGCGCCGCAGACGCCACTTCAGGTGCGGTGTGCAAACCATATTTTTTCTTAAGAAAGGTAGAATTTTCCATACAGTGATGATATCACAAAATTTCATTTATGTCAAATCCCGTCTGTCATTCCCTGCCGCCCCCTATCATTCCGCGACCAGAAGCCACGGAATGACAAAAAAGGAATGACAAAAAGTGAAAGATAACAGGGGTTGCAGTATTTTAAAAGTCCTGTATAGTATTAATAATAACAGATCTTTTAGAAAGGAGGAATCATGAATTGGCCAAAACTCGTGGTTTTAGTTAGACATGGTGAAAGTATTGGCAATAGGGCAGACGAAACAAATTCTTTTGATGATATTATTAGATCTGGCATTTCAATGGATGATCTTCCGCTCACCGAACGCGGCGAAGAACAAGCGCGAATCACCAGAGAATACCTGCACAAAAATTATAGACCATTTGATGTATATCTTCGCTCTCCTTTAATACGAGCGCAAGAAACAGCACAATTATTGTATCCTGATGTACCATTTCAAATAAATCCCTTATTAGCAGAAGTAGATGAGGGCATCTGGCATCTCATGACAGAGGAAGAAATCAAACAACGTTATCCTGAAGAAATCAAAATGAAACAAAAAAAAGGATTTTATAAGCACACACCGCTTTGGGGGAAAAGCTGCCAAGACGTTGAAAATACCATGGTCCGTCCTTTTGTTACTGAGCTACTCCTGTTTTACAGCGGCAAAAACATATTAATCGTTGGTCATGGAAAATGGTTTGGTATCTTTGATGGCTTTATCCAAGGACTGCCCATCCCTCAAAGAGAGGCTAATATTGAAAAAGGGTTGTTTGATAACGCATCTATAACTAGATATGAACGAAAAAGTGACAAACTAACACTTGGAGAAAAAAATATTATACCGTGGAAAGGACTGATCTAAAAGCGACTCGTCAAGAGTCGTTTTTATAATAGTTAGCCATATATCTCGACTGATGCCCCTGATCTTCTTTCACCCTGGGCAAGTTTAAAAATTTTTCTCCCTACGTACTCAGGTGTTAACATATCTTTAGGATCTTCCCACGGATGGATATCTAAATGCAACTTCGTTGCAACCGCACCAGGCAGGGCTGCGTAAACCTTAATATCAGGATTTTTAATTTCCTGCGCAACGCACTGTGTTAAGCCAATAAGACCAAATTTAGAAGATGAGTACGCCGAATACTTTGTATCGCCTGCCGCGCCCAGACCTGAGGATATATTGATTATGATACCATCCCCCTGTCCCTTCATAAGGGGGACTACCTCGCGCATAAAAAGATACGCGCCTTTTAAGTTAGTCGCGAGCACATCATCCCACTCCTTTTCACTCGTTTCCTCAACTAATTTCCACACCGCAATGCCTGCATTATTTACCAATACATCAATTCTGCCAAATTTTGTAAGTGATTTTGTGACAATTCGTTTCACGTCGCCAAATTTTCTCACGTCGCCGGTCAAACCTAAAATCTGGTCAGCATTGGCAAAACGTCTGAGTCGATCTTCTGCTTCTTCTACATGATCTCTGTGGCGACAAAAAACCACCACAGAGTCGCCGTGTTTTAAAAATTCAACCGCCGTCGCTTCACCAATGCCGCGGCTCGAACCAGTAACAATAATAACGCGATGATGATGCATATACCTACGTCAACTGTCGTTTTATAACTTCGTTGTACTCAGGAAAGTACGTGTTAATCACGTTCAGATTAAAACTGCCAAGAATCGATTCTTTGGGCTCTCGGGCAAGTAAAAATTCAAATGATTTCTTTACCAATCCTTCCGGGGTATGCTTACCATGTGTCAGTTGCTCATAATACTCTTTGTCTACCTCAACCCTATATTTAATTATATCTGCGCTCGTCCCAACCGCAACCACAAATCGCCAGCCGCCACTGGTAATCTCTTGTTTGATAATTGTAATACGTTCTAATTCTGGTCCCATAGTTAGTACGCTGGTGGCGCATAAATAGTAAGAAAAAATAAATCAGTACGCCCGGTATTATAAATATGGTGCTGTGCTTTCTCAGGTATGGTAAGTGCCATTCCCTCACGTACGTGACACGTCTCTTTGTTTATTTCAACATCTGCCTCCCCCTCAATAATGTAGATGATCTGATCTCCGGGATGGATGTCCTCAGTCCCTGAATCGCCTCCAGACTTAATCGTCATCACCCCGAGCTGTGAGCGTGGGGTTTGACTCAATATTCTAAAAAAATTACCCTTGCTTTGTTTGATATCAATTGGTTCCATACACTTTATAGATTACACATATTATATTAACGCACCGCTATTGCAATAAAAAGCAACACGACGGTGGTAAACAATATGGCGGGCATAAATGGATATGCGCGTCCCATGCCAAAAATGCGCATCATGCGTCTGGTTATGGCATCAATGATTTGAATTATAATGATAAAAAGCACAATAAAAAAAGGCGGCAAGATTGAGGTCGCTGCCATTTTTGCAAAAATATCACCCCATGCTACTTTAACAATACTCTTAAAGTAAACAGGGATAACAATGAATATAAGAAACCATTTTGCTACCAGATATACAAGATTCTGCGTAAGGTAATGATGATAATACAAGTCAGTGATAAACATAGCAAACGTAAACAACAGCCATACATGCAAAAACTCGCGCTGGGCTGATAAGTGTTTTATGTCTGATAACGTGGCAACCGTAAATGATCCTAACAAAAACCATAACAAATAAATTTGTATTGTGCTAATTTTAATGACAAAAAATTGTTGAACTATTTCAGAAATCATACTTTTTATTACCTCCTAACAGGTCGGACCTGTTAGGTTGTTGTGGTTGACATCCGATGTCGACCACTTTTGCGCCTTTGCGCTCTACAATAATTTTGTTGTTTTTAATTTTGACGAGTGTTGAGGGCGATGAAATAAGCTTTCCTTTATCAACATAAAAATCAATGGTATTGCCAAAATATTTTTTGGCTTGCGCAATGGTTGCTGCCGGGGATTTTGATGAAATATTTGCACTTGGGGCAACTAACGGGCCAGTATATTGTAATAAATTTTGTAAACTTTTTACATCAGGCAAACGAAACGCAAGTGTATATTTACCGCGATGAAGATATGAAAATTTCTTATTTTTACATGGCAGAATAATACTTACTTTACCAGGCCATAACGTTTTTAACCACTTTGCTGCTCCTTTATCAATTGTAATATTAAATAATTTTAAGTCTTTCAATGATCCAATAAGGATAATCATTGGCTTTGTACGATCTCTTTGGCGCAGTGTATACATTCTTTCAACTGTTTGTCTATTTAATGCAGAACCAGCAAGCCCATATATCGTATCAGTTGGGATAACACCTATACCTCCAAGACGTAATATTTTTTTTATTTTGGGACTAAATTTATGCGCGTCTACCATATATATATATGATATCACTTTATCTGTATTGAGTAAATAAAAAGCAATGATTGTATCTCCCCAGCCACGCCGCCTATGCCACGCCGCCTATTGACAAATGCTTATAAATCTGCTAGAATATAATAAGAAGATCAAGATGCAGGACGCATCTTGAAAGTTCATGAACCTTATTGAAAAGGAGGTTGAGTCAACGATGGGTTATCGTAGACAAAGGAACTTCTATCGTAAAAAGAAGCGGGTCCGTATTGGCAATAGAGACTTCTCTCCGCAACAACTTGCGA
>JALLOP010000016.1 GCA_027718005.1 Patescibacteria group bacterium AH-259-L07
AAGAGCCTCAACGAGGTTTACGCCTGGTGGGTACTCTGGAAGTCGAAAGAACTCAACGCCAGCGGTACAGGTTATCTACACTCGGATTGCTTGTGCAAGGAAACCAAATACATCGTCTGGGTCACAGTCGAAGCATGGCATACGGACACGAAGAATGGCGACGCGCCTGGTTCCAGGTTCGGCGAATTTCGTGACCGCTCGGTTCATGTCACAATCTACGGCGAACCGGATGAGGGCTTCGACAAACTCCAAGAGAACGCGAATGTCTACCAGAACCTTTGGCTGGACACCCGTGTGATGACACATGGCGTGCTCGATAGAGATCACGACATTGTCAGCATCGGCGGAATGCTTTACGAGATGTGTATCATGTTTCGGGACGAGGTATACTTCAACGGAATGAAGGGCGTGCTCGACAACGGAGAATTTCGCGGCGCGTCCGGTCAGTTCGGCACGGTCAAGGTGCTTTGCGCCGAGATGTGCGGATATGACCGTGTCATGCTCGAAGACTCCGCGAGCTACGTCACCTTCCAGCTTCGACCGGGTTCACAGCACATGTACGTGCTCGGACAGCAAGGGACACTTCCCCAGATCCGCAACCTCGTGAGAACGGTGGTTCGGATGTGGAATCAGAAGCCCGAACTGCGCGCCACGTTCAAGCCGGACAAGAACGTTTCGGTCATATAGTAAAGTTCATTCACCCAAGAGGTGTGTATGGAGCAATTCGTGCACACCTCATTTTTTTATCTTAATGTTGCAAAAGCCCGCCGCAAAAAATTTCGCCAACCCAAGCGAAGCCCCGCCGCCCTGCTCGTTCAGAGCAGACCGACAGCGAGTGGCGGCGGGACGGAACGTCAGAATTCAGCGTCCGGATTTTCGCGAAAAAAAGTTCGGATTTCGTTCAGCGTTCGGAGCCATGACTAAAAAGCGAGGTAAACCCTCCCTGCCGGCAGGCAGGGAGGGCTTTTTGGGTTAACATAAATAATAAAACCCTGTTTTCACAGGGCCTTATTATTAAGATAACATTTTTACCTACTAAACCGTTGGGATCTTTTTTGACGCCAGCAGTCACGGCAATACAGCGGTCTGTCAGGAGCTGGTTCGAATGGAAGCTCTGTTATTTCTGCGTTGCATTCAGAACAATTCCAGTTTCCCTGGAACATTTTCCGGGGAGGAAAATTTCCTTGATCACCGCCTCCGCGGTAATTTGTTTGATCGTCCATAATAAATATATGAATTTTTAACTTGATAAAAGCGACCTTTGACTTTTAAGTCGCTTTACCCCGTTAGAAGTAAATTACGACTTGTCGGAACTGCCACCCTCTAAAGAGAGCGGACTTCTAACGACGTTTACTTTTCTAACTTAGAATTCTTGAGAATTCAGTTTTAAGAAGTATAAACTCATAAAAGTCATTTGTATTATACTACATATATAAAATACGTCAATAGGAACTAACATAGGAACTAATAAAGGAACTAATAAAGCTTGACAAATCGCTCTCCTTTGTTAGTATTTACAATGTTGTTCCTTACAATATACAAGTCTGCCATTGCATAAAGCTATGGCAAGACAAAGGAGGAAATACAATGCCAAAGAAAAAATCGCACCCACAGACAAAAGAAATTGAATTTGAAGAAGAACTGCATGGTACAAAAATTTCTGATCCATATCGATGGCTTGAGCAAGATAGTCAAGAAACCCACAAATGGATAGAAAAACAAAACGCATATACCCGTTCATTTCTTGATAAAATCCCAGAACGAAAAAATATAAAAGAACGGCTTACTCAACTTTTCCGCATAGATACAGTTGGTGTTCCTGTCCCTCGAAAAGGCCGGTATTTCTTTTGTGAACGAAAAGGTGGTAAAGGTTTAGAGATTCTCTATATACAAAACGGACTTAATGGTGAACCGCGTGTACTTATTGACCCAAATAAACTTTCGGAAGAGAAAAAGACTGTTTTGAGTGGATGGTATCCTTCACGAGACGGAAAACTACTTGCCTATGCGCTCTCAGAAGCAGGCAATGATCAAGCAAATATCTACGTTCTCGATGTTGCTACCGGGGAACAGCTTTCAGATGTTATACCTGCAGAAATATATCCTGGTTTTAACACATGGTCTTATGATAACGAAGGATTTTACTACACGCGCAGACACCCTGATGCTCCAGCGGGTGAAAAAAAGCTTCATCAGAAAATTTATTATCATCAACTGGGGATAGATTCTTCTGACGATTCTATGATTTTTGGAAATACGCTGGCTAAAGATGACTATCCGAGTATCAGTGTTTCTTCAGATGGTCGGTACCTCTTAGTTAGAGTATGGATTGACTCAAGTCAAGGAGAAAAAACAGAGCTCTATCTTTATGACTTCTATGATCCAGAACAAGGATTTATATCAATTGTCAAACATGTTGATGCAGGATTTTATGGCTGGTTTTACAAAGATATCCTTTATATTGCTACCGACCACAATGCCCCACGCTGGAAGCTCATGGCAGTGAAGATAGAAGATGTTGCTCAAGGAATGCGCGCCTGGAAGTCTATTATTCCCGAAGATGAACATGCGCTCGAATATATCAAAGTCGGGGATAGTATATTTGTTGAAACGATAGAAAATGTCCACTCAGTTTTACGACGCTATCAACTTGACGGAACACTTGTATCAGAAATTCCCTTACCAACACTGGGTTCGCTTACTGAAATAATCGGAGAAGAAGATGGGGATGAACTCTTCTTTGGCTTCACTTCATTTCTGTTTCCCCGCACGGTATACCGCCTTGACATAAAGAATGAAAAGATACAAGTATTTAAAAAGGTGGATACAGGTATTGACACTAATTCTTTTCAGGTAAATCAAATTTGGTATAGATCAAAAGACAAAACAAGAATTCCCATGTTTGTTGTTCACAAAAAGAATCTAGAGTTTGATGGCAACAATCCAGTGGTGCTGAATGGATATGGTGGATTTAATCTCCGTAATATGCCGGCTTTTAGCAAAACTGTCATCCCCTATATCGAAAGCGGTAGAATATATGCCGTGGCTAATATCCGCGGTGGTGGAGAGTTTGGAGAAAAATGGTTTAGGGCCGGCCTGCGCGAGAAAAAACAAAATGTGTTTGACGATTTTATTGCTGCAGCAGAATGGTTGATAGATAAACGTTATACCAATCCAGAGCGTCTGGCTATATATGGCTGGAGCAATGGCGGCCTTTTAACTGGTGCAGCAATTACCCAGCGTCCTGAATTGTTTAAAGCAGCAATCGTCGATGTTCCGTTACTCGATATGCTCCGCTATCACAAATTTTTTAGAGGATCCCGTTGGATCCCACATTACGGGGATCCGGACAACTCTGAAGATTTTAGGTACTTGATAGCATATAGTCCATACCATAATGTAAAAAATGAAAAAAACTATCCTGCTACCCTATTTATAGCAGCTGGCAAAGATAAGCAAGTGCCTCCCCTGCATGCGTACAAAATGACCGCAAAACTACAACAAGCTCAGGCGTCTGAAAATCCTATCTTGCTGCGCGTGGATGCACAGGCAGATCATGGCGGCGCAACGTCTTTTTATAAGTTTGTGGAAGAGTATGCTGATATTTGGAGTTTTATTTTTTGGCAATTAGGAATAAATACACAAAAAAAGCGGTCTCATTGACCGCTTTTAACTTTCTTTTGTTTTAATTTTATGGTAAACTATTGTTATGGAACGAATATGGGCTATTGATGCCATGGATAAAATTGATTCAACCATTAAGCTCAGTGGCTGGGTAAATACCCGTCGCAATATGGGCAAAATTGTTTTTATTGATCTCCGCGATAGATCAGGGTTAGTTCAGGTAGTGTTTGTCCCCCAAAAGCTTGATAAAACAACGCAAGAGAGTATTAAAAAATTACGGCCCGAGTTTGTTATTGAAGTCGAGGGAATCGTACAAAAACGGCCAAAAGATCAGATTAATGAAAAACTAGCTACTGGCGAGATAGAGGTCTTGGTTAAAAGATTAACCATTCTTAATCCTTCTAAAACGCCCCCGTTTGAAATTGATAACGAAACATTACAAGCTAACGAAGAACTGCGCCTGCAATATCGCTACCTTGATCTAAGACATGAACGAATGAGACAGAATGTTGTACTTCGCCATAAAATTATTATATTCATCCGTAACTATTTAGATAAAGCTGGATTTTTAGAAATTGAAACCCCGATTCTAACCAAAGGTACGCCTGAAGGAGCTCGCGAATTTGTTGTACCCTCGCGCCTGTATCCAGGCGAATTTTATGTTCTTCCCCAATCACCTCAGCAATTCAAGCAGTTGCTTATGGTTGCTGGTATGGACAAATATTTTCAAATAGCCCGTTGCTTTCGCGACGAAGATACCAGAGGAGATCGCCAGCCAGAATTTACCCAATTAGACATTGAGATGAGCTTTATAGATCAAAATGATATTTTAAATCTCGTAGAAACATTAACCATTGCACTGGTAAAAGAGGTAACGCCTCAGAAAAAAATCACCACTATTCCGTTCCCCAGAATTCCCTATAAGGACGTTATAAAAAAATATGGTACTGATAAGCCAGACTTACGGAAAGGTAAAAATGACGTGGATGAATTAGCATTCTGCTTCATTGTTGACTTTCCTCTTTTCAAATACTCAGAAACGGAGAAAAAAATTGTCTCAGTGCATCATCCCTTTACTGCACCGCAAGAAAAAGATATTCCGTTGCTCTTCGGAATGACAAAGGGGAGCGGAATGACAAAGGGGGAGATACTGGCTCAACAATATGATTTTGTATGCAATGGGTTTGAGATCGCAGGCGGATCAATACGGATTTATAGGCGTGAGCTGCAAGAAAAAATCTTTGAAATTCTTGAGCTAACCTCTGATGAAATCAAGAAACGTTTCGGGCACTTACTCGAGGCTTTTGAATATGGAGCCCCACCCCATGGTGGTATTGCCTTTGGCCTTGATCGACTCGTTATGAACTTGGCTAATGAACCAAACATTCGTGAAATAATTCCCTTTCCTAAAACAGCTGATGCAAAAGATTTGATGATGGAAGCACCTAGCGAACTTCCAAAATCCCAGCTTGAAGAAGTTCATATCGAAATTAAAAGGAAACCCCGCGCCAAATAATATTTTCTACGAGTTAGCTATGTTTTTCACCTGTTCCGCCCTAATAAGCTATACCTTAGGACGGAATTTTTATGGACGCCAAACTGGCTTGGCCAAAGTAATTTCTATGGCAAAGAGTGAAATACCAAAAAAAATCTATCCCTTAAAAAGGAATAGATCTTGATTATTTTCAAAAGTGGTGTATAAGCTCTCCATGGAATCGATCACATAGTATCGGTCCTGAATATCGCTGTAGTCAAAACGTGTTAAGACCACCTCTTCTATATCAAAGGGTAATATCAGAGATGTGCTGGATTCACGCCGACTACAATGAACCACATTCATGACTTCATCATATGAGGAAATAATTCCGGATCCATAGATTTCGTGGTCCATATCATTATTTGTCTTGCGATACTCATCAGAGTCATTTTGTTTTTTCATGATACCAAATTCATAGCTCCACCAAGCAAAATTCTGAAGCCGCTTTAGATTATGAGCCACCAGTTCAGGGCCCCATCCATATTTATCGGCAATGATATCATAACCTAGTTTTCCAATCTCCGCCAGAAAATCCCCATACTCTTTATTCATAAAAAATGGGCAATGGCCCCGAATATCATGAAAAATATCCGGCTCTGGGGTATATTCATCTCTGTTTTGAATATTTTGGTCAGCATATTTTTGTTCGAAACGCTTGGACTGACGAATAATATCAGTTACGGGGAATTTTCTCTGAGCGTTCAATTGGAAAAAAAGATACTCATTTAAGAATCCGGCAACGGGTTGCAGCTGCCAACCGCTCGCTTGTTGGATAGTGGGAGACAGCTTACTGAAATTCGGCCAGCGATCACTCGATAGACCGAGAGCCTGTAGCCCTAACAAATATTCTTTAGATGCGTACTGATCCAGGGGTTGAATGAGCTTTTCAAACAGACGCTTCCATATCTGGCGTTCTTCGTCTGTGACCTCATCATACTTTTGCTCGATTAGATAGGGGTCATTCTGGGTAAAAATCTTGATGCCTCCAATCGCGTGGGGTTTGACATGACGAAAGAGATGATCGTATTTGGTGTATTTTTCAATCATTAGTTTACACTATGACGCATTTTTGTACTCTTGTCAACCCCGTTAGAGGATTGAGAGGTTGTTTAAATCAATAGAGCTTGTTATTATAAAAAGGCTGATATAGATCAAAATGTCTTCCATCCTCTAACGGGGTCAATCCTAAAATATAAATATATTATAAAACAGAAACTAAATTTAAACTAATATTACAATTAACGCATGCGGGTTTTGAAGTTAGCAGGACAAAATTTTTTTAGAAATTTTTTACTCTCTATTACCAGCATTATTATCATACTGTTAATGCTGTTATCTATCTCTTTAATGTATAGCTTAAATACCATTGGCCAAACCGTACTCAACTCATTTAAAGACAAGATGGATTTAGGAATTTACTTAAAAACTAATATTGATGAGGGTATCGCAACACAGCTTCGATTTGAATTAGAAAATATGACGGAAGTTAAACAAATTAACTATATCCCTTCGCAGCAATCTCTCGAACTATTTAGAGAACGACACAAAAATAATCCCCTTATTTTAAAATCACTTGAAGAACTAGGCGAAAATCCACTTGGCGCGACGATTACCATAAAATTCCACGATCCAGCGGCTTATCAAAAAGCGCTTGATATAATTGGGAAAAATGAATATAAAGAAATTGTTCAAGATCAAGATTTTTATGATTACCAGGGTCTCATTAATACGTTTACTACTTTTAATAAAAAAACGTCTCTGGTCGGACTGTGGCTCAACGGATTTTTTGTTATCATTGCCATTTTAATTATTTTTAACACAATTAAATTAGGTGCTCTATCTCGGCAAAAAGAAGTGAAAATTATGAGATTGGTGGGCGCAACTGCATGGTTTATCCGCACTCCCTATTTATTAGAAGCCGGACTCTATGCGCTCAGTGCATGGATTTTAAACCTTATTATTATGCTCTTGGCTTCATTCTTTGCCGCCCCCTATATTTCACAATTTTTAGAACTAGATTTTAATCTGTTTACACATTTTAAAACCATTGGTATAACATTCTGGCTGTACCTTTTACTATATGCATTAATTATCGCAATGATTGGCTCAAGTCTTGCTATTAAAAAATATTTAAAAGTATAAAAAATATGGCCACGTAGGCAAATGGCAAAGCCGAGGGTCTGCAAAACCCTTATTCACGGGTTCGATTCCCGTCGTGGCCTTTTTAATGTGAACGACCTACATGTCGCGAACATTACCCCGCCCTCTATGCCTATGACTCAACGTGACGGACTTAAAGTTATATTCATAAATTTAAGTTTCTTGACTAATATTGTGATGAGCTTAGAGGGCGGGGTGCTCGAAAAATCAATACATTAATTTTTCTCACATGTCAACAAAAAAACCAAAGCTTATTGTTATTGATGCGCCAGCAGTTTTGTATCGCGGATGGTATGCATTACCAAAGATCAAGGATCCTAAAGGCAGAACTATTAATGCAGTATATGGATTTACTGCACTACTATTAAAGTTATTAAGAGAGCAAAAACCAGACTATATTGCTGCGGCATTTGACACGCCTGCGCCGACATTCCGACATAAAAAGTATAAAAAGTATAAAGCGACCAGAGTACCGCAGCCGCAAGAATTTTATGACCAAATACCTATTACTAAACAGGTGATTGAATCGTTTAATATACCTGTATTTAGTAAAGACGGTTTTGAGGCTGATGATTTAATTGCAACACTGGTCACCAACCAAAAATCTAAAATCAAAAATCTTACATCGCTTATTGTTACCGGCGACCTTGATCTTTTGCAATTGGTCGACCATCATACCAATGTATATTTTTTAAAACAAGGGGTAAAAAACATAAAAATATATGATACTGATGCAGTATATAAACGGTTTGATTTGCCGCCAAACAGCCTTATTGATTTTAAAGCGCTCGCTGGCGATCCTTCAGATAATATCCCCGGAGCGCCGGGCATTGGACTAAAAACAGCAACTGACTTAATTAAAAAATTTAAAACAATAGAAAATATTTATAAATATATAGAAAAACCTGGAGACAAAACCCCGAAGGAAAGCAAGCTTCCTACGGGGCAGGTAAAAGAATCAGTTGTTCAAACTCTTATTAAGCGCAAAAAGGATGTATTGCTTGCGAAAGAACTTATCACCTTAAAAAATGACGTAAAAGGATCATCACTTGGCTCTCATGATCATATAAAGCTTGATATAGAAAAAATAACAAGATTATTTAATACATTAGGATTTAAAAGCTTACTTAAACGATTAGAACAAATTAACGCGGGCGAACAAAACAAATTATTTTAAACTATGGTTATTTTTCTTTACGGGCCAGATACATACCGATCAAAACAAAAACTATCTGCGCTCAAACAAAAATTTAAATATCAAAAAGATAAACAAGGATTGAGTATTGCTGAACTTTCTGCTTCTGCCATAGATGTTGATATGTTGCGAAAAACAGTGCTGAGCAGCGGACTATTTTCTCAAAAAAGACTTACCATAATTAAGGGACTTTTTGCGTCTTTAAAGAAAAAAGAACATATTGATGCATTGATACAAGAAGCGGCAAATATAGTAAGGCATATTGGCGACCCGCCTGCTCGCCTCGCTAAAGCTTCGGCGAAGCGGGCCGGCGAGGCAAGTAACATTCTTATTTTCTTTGATGAAGAAATTGATCAAAAAAAACTCACTAATTCACAAAAACAACTATATAACGCTCTTAAAAATACAAAGTATGCGCAAGAATTTAAACAATTAGCTCCATACCAGACAAAAGCATGGATTACAAAACAAATTGAAAAAAATAACATGAGTATTGATGCTCGCGCAGTCGATCTTTTATTTGATATTTGTGGGAATAATCTATGGGAACTCAACAATGAGCTTGATAAAATAATTGCCGCTTTATATAAATCTCAATCAACTATTAGAATAAAAGATATTCAAAAACTGGTCTTGGTAAAAACTGAACAAGACATTTTCAAACTCGTTGATGCAATTGGGCACAAAAATAAACCGCTCGCCCTTAAACTATTATCTGATCAGCTAAAAGGCGGGGCCAGCATTGATTATCTTATTTCTATGCTCGCGCATCAATATCGCACCATACTGCGTATCAAAACCTATATACAAAAAAGCAACACAACTAACTCATACGCTATAGCGCGCGCTCTTTCACTTCATCCCTTTGTCGGCAAAAAAGGATTGGATCAAGAAAAGAATTATACCTTAGAAGAATTAAAAAAAACCTATCGCAAACTACTTGAGATAGATTTTATACGCAAAACTCGATCTATTAACCCTGAAACACTTTTAGATGTTTTGATTGCTACTTCTTGATGGCATTTAATTTCTTAACTGCGCGTGATTTTTTTCGTGCAGCTGTATTTTTTTTTAACACACCTTTTTGCACAGCTCTGTCAAGTACTTTTTGTAATTGTAAATAAATATCAGCAGCTTGTTTTTTCTTCTTACTTGCTATAGCTTTTAAAAACTGGCGTCTGAGCCAGTTAATATTTTCCTTTATTACTTTGTTGCGTGCTTCGCGCTTCTTAGATTGTCTCAGCGCTTTTGCTGCTGATTTTTTAATCGGCATAATCGTCGCTTCCCCCGCACTCAATCTTGTTGAGTGCTGGATTCGCTCCAATTCCTAATTTCTAAATCCTAATTTCTAAATTTTTTAGACATTAGACATTTAGGCATTAAAAAATTTATTAGGAATTAGGCAATTAGACATTAGAAATTAAAAGATTATATTTTTATTTCTTTTTGACTTCTAGTCGTCGTTTTTACTTTTTAAATCTTTACTTCTTATGTTATACTAATATCCTTCTTCGCCTCGTAACATTTCCTCTTCCTTGGCAATCATTCTTTCCCATTGATCTCTCCCATCAATTAAAACATTGAGTTTTGCTTTGAAATCTTCATTAAAGTCTTCAACCAATCGTGGATCTTTTTGAAAAAGCTTATATAAATCCTCAAGAATTTCATCGGGAAACACGGGTAAAAAAATAAGCAGATCGTTCTGATCAACATCAGAAATTTTTGAAGAAGCAATAAGTTGTCGGATTTTTTCTAATATACTAGCCATTCTTTCTATAATTACAAGATAAAATCTGTTGGATTAAATGCTCTTCTCAATCTGTCCCTTTAAATCGGCGGGGTTATTACACAAACGCTCAACCAAACCCAAGACAGAGCCACTGCCTGGCAGATCTCCTCTGCCGTGACGCTTATGCATTTGTTTCCAGAGCTCTAGCCCCTGTCTAAAATTATCAATCGTTTCTTGATCCGGGTCATCCCATTTCTGTGCTGCTCGCTCGGCCTTTTCTTTGCCTGACAAATCTGACAAATTCTCAATTGTTCGTTCTTGGCCTTTTCTTCTATTGAAAAAGCCTTCTCCAAATTTGATCATATGCTTCTTTTAATTCTACTCCCTCCAATATGTTTATACTATATTATACCACACATGCAAAAACTTGTCAACCCCATAGAAGAGCGTATAATACAATTATAGCACTATTTTAAATAAAACCCCCTGTGGATAACTTATTATATCGGAATTTATTTTAGAAATTCCGATATAATCAGAAAGGGGGCGGGAAGACTACGTCTTCCCGTGGAGGAAAACAGCGAGCGAAGCAAGCGCTAGAAACCGTGGGTTTCTAGAAAAATAGTTCGTAAGCGAAGCGAGTGACTATTTTATGATATATACAATTGAAGGAAACGTTACTTATAAAGATAAACATTTTATTGTCATTAAAACAAATGGTCTTTCATACCAAGTCTTTGTTACTGATTTTTTATATTTAAAAATAAAAACAGATCAAAATATTAAACTATTTACCTATTTAGAAATACGAAGTGATGCGATAGAGCTATATGGATTTGAGAACATCAAAGAGCGAACATATTTTAAACTTCTCAGATCAATCTCAGGCATCGGCCCAAAATCAAGTATGAACGTTCTCTCACTCATACATATAAAAGATTTAGAGCAGGCAATTATTAATGAAGATATTTTAGCACTCACGCGGGTTTCAGGGATTGGAAAAAAAACTGCGGAACGTGTTATATTGGAACTCAAAGGCAAAATCAAAGCAACTCCTGACACACAACGAGTGAAGAAAAATGATGCACTGGTTATTGATGCATTAACCAGTATGGGATATGCCCTTCCAGAAGCGCGCGAAGCTATAAAAAAAATCCCCGAAGATATTGAGCAAGCTGAAAAACGAATCAAATACGCCCTAAAGATTTTATCTGGAAGATAAAATCTTAAATTCCTAATGCCTAATTTCTAATGAAATGCCAAATGTCTAATGACTAAATGTCTAAAAATTTTTTAGAAATTAGACATTTTAGAATTAAAAATTTTGTTAGGAATTAGACAATTAGACATTAGAAATTTCTAAATACTTTTCTTAACGGCTCTCCTTTTTGCAGCAGGGCCTATTTTAATTATCTTAACTTCAGTATAGCGCTGACGATGTCCTTGCTTTTTTCGATAGCGGGTTTTTGGCTTATATTTAATAACTACAACTTTTTTCCCTTTTTCTTGCGCTATAATCTCTGCCTCTACATTCTTTTCTACATACGGTTTTCCGATCTCTATCTTGTCCTTATCTGAGTCAAATGCTAAAAGCACGTGTCTAAAAACTACGTTTTCACCAATTTCCCCATCAATACGCTCAATACGCAAAACATCTCCTTGCTTTACCAGGTATTGTTTTCCTCCCGTTTTAATTACAGCATACATAAGCGCTAGCGCTAAAATCAAAAATTAAAAATCAAAAATCAAAAACAAATATTAAAAACTAAAAAACTTTAAAATACTTAAAAATAATTCTATGTTTTTTCATTTTTACGTTTTTGTTTTTTATCTTTTATATTTTATCTTTTATTTTTATATCTGTTCAGCTTTTTCTACTCTTATAGTACCACCTTTTTCTAAAATAACCACATCTCGACGAGCGACCTTGCCTGTTAATAAATATTTTGCAAGTACATTATTAACTTGGTTTTGAATTACACGGCGCAATGGCCGTGCACCAAACAATGGATCAAACCCTGCTTTCGCAAGCTCATTAACTGCTTCATCAGTTGCCTTGAGGCCAATTCCTTTTCCTTCTAACTGCTTAGACAATTTCTTAAGCATTAATTTTGTAATCTTTTGTATGTCTTCCGGCGATAATGGTTTAAATACGACAATGCCATCAAAACGGTTTAAATACTCAGGGCGAAAATATGCGCTAAGTTTTTCTCGAATTAACGCCTCTTGAATTTGCAAGACTGGAGTGCCTTTTTTTATTTCACTTTGAATAAACGCAGTGCCTGCATTTGAGGTGCCAATTAAAATAATATTAGTAAAATTAATAGTCCGCCCCAGAGCATCAGTTAACCGCCCCTCATCCATAACTTGCAAAAATATATTTAAAATATCTGGATGTGCCTTTTCAATCTCATCCAATAACAGTAGAGAAGAAGGCGCTCGTCGTACTGCCTCAGTCAATTGCCCGCCTTTTTCTCCATCTGGCGTGCCAATTAAACGACTCACGCTTGCTTTTTCTTGATACTCACTCATATCAAGTCGTATCATTTTATTTTCATCACCAAAATACACTTCTGCCACGGTTTTAGCCAGCTCAGTCTTGCCAACGCCGGTAGGGCCTAAAAATAATAAATTAACAATGGGCCGTTTTTCACTTCGAAGCGCGGTTCGCGCACGTCGCAAAGCGGCGGAAACCATATTCACTGCCTCATCTTGATCAACTAAACGGCGATGAATTTGATCCTCAAGATTGAGAAGTTTTTGTGATTCTTTTTCGGTAATTTTTGTCACTGGAATTCCTGTTTTTTCAGAAATGAGCGCAGCAACATCTTCTGCGCCCACCATTGCTCTTTTCCCTTTTTTACTTCTCACGCCGGCGGCAACTTCTTTTAAGAGATTAATAGCTTTTTCTGGCAAAAATCGCTCGTGTAAATAACGTGTTGAAAACTCTACTGCTTTATCAAGCGCGCCATAAGAAAAATATACTTGATTTCGCCCTTCGAGAGCTGGCGTATGGGCTTCTAAAATTTGAATGGTTGTATTTTTATCTGGTTCTTCAATTCCTACCCTTTGGAAAGCCTCTCCCAATGCCTTGCCCTCGATCAAGCGGCGATACTCCGAAGGAATTGAAGTAGCAAGCACCAATACGGCATGTCTCTTTAAAATGTCTGCTAAAATCTCAGAAACATCAAGTTCTCCTTCGGTAGTTTTAATTCCTACCATATTGTGGATATCTTTAATTACAAGAATAATATTCCCTGAACGAATAACTTCACTTAAAATAACTTGTAATCGCTGTTCAACCTCTCCTGGACGCGAAGCCCCAGCTATTAAGCTTGATAAACTTAAACTTACCAGCCTCTTATCTTGCAAAACTTCAGGGACATCTTCCGTGACCATGCGTCGAGAAATACCATTAATAATAGTAGTTTTCCCTACGCCGGGCTGGCCAACTAAAATAATACTCTGACTGCCTCCCGTAATTATTCTAAATATTTCATCAATTTCTTTTTCTCTGTCCATACAAATGCCAAGATATCCTCCACGCGCTAACTGCGTCATATCATGACTATGCCTGTCAAGGTATGGCGTTGCAATTGCAGTATAGGTGCGATTAATTGGTCCTTTTGGCTTAAAACGGGCTTGACGCGCAAAGTGACGGCGCTCTTGACGTAATTGATCATACACATCAATCCATAAACAAACATTTTCTATTTGAAGGGGTTCAATTTCTAAGTCATAAAAAATTTCTTTTACCGGACCCTCGAAAGTTGTAATTGCCTCTAACAAATCCAGCGGAGAAAGTGCGGTTCGCCTTTTCGTTCCTGCGAGCGTATATGCACGTAAAAGAACTTTTTTTGCCTCCAAAGAATACAAAATTTGTCTTGTCGTCTTTGGCTGCGATGCCTGTGCTAAGAATCGAATAATCTTATTCTTTAGTATTTTCCAATCAATACCGAGTCGATTAATGGCAAGTGTAATATCGCTGTCTTCCAGCAATGCCGCAAAAATATGAATGGGCTCAATGTATTCAGACTTTACCTTTTGTGCAAACTTTTGTGACTCAAAAATAATATTTATAGTCTCGCGAGAAAATGCATCTGAAATATCTATCTTGGTTCTTTTTGATACCGTACGGATCTTTTCCCATGAATTCCACTCATACGCTGTCTTCTTTGTTGACTTAGGCCAATTTTTCTTCTGTCGATCCCTCTTATATTCAACAGCATATATAACATATAAATCGCCTATAATTGAAAGCCAAAAAAATAATACCAACGTACTTTGGGACACCGATATATAATTCCACAAACCAAATCCATTGGTGATAAATAAAGGGATAAGGCCGGCCCCTAATACAATGCCTGCTATGCCCAATAATGACAGCAGGCCCACGATGCCAAAAAGCGCTAATATTATGATGAGGATAACTTCAACAACGCGCCCTCCTTTATAAGTTGCCATCTCACTTCTTGTCCGCGGCCTATCAACATATAAAAGATAGCCTCCAAACCATGAATACATGCCATGATCCCCGCACTCACGGCACCTTTTGCCAGAAATAAATCCTATCCCGTTACATGTTGGACAAATTATAAAATCCATCCCTCACCCAGCAGCAATGCATTTTCTAAAATGCAGAGCTCTTACTATTTATTACTATCGACATATTTTTATCTTGTCCCTCTCCCGGCAACAGAAATCTCATCCGAAAATGCGAATGCATTTTATTGCTGCTGGGTGAGGGATTACAATAATAAACTAAATATTTGCCAAACCGCAAAGGGCAGTAACATAATCCAAAGAAGCACCAAAACTACTCTTACACCAGTCAAAATTAAAAATAAAAATAAGCGCCAAAACAACAATAACAAGCGCATAAAAAAACTAATAATTCTCCCAGAGTGACTTCGCTCTCCAAACATTGGTTTAAAAAGATATTTGAACATGATTATAATACCAAGATTATGAAAGAGCGTACGAATACCATGGAATAATCCTGATAATCTTTTTTTTAAACCAATACTATACCACCAAAGAGGAAAATATATTATGCGCCGGGCCGTATTGAGCGCTATAGAAGTAATAATAACATTGGAGAAAAGCATACTGCTCAATTTAACAATTTAACAATTAAACAAATTCTTATTTAAAATCAATTTTTGTGACAGATTCATTGTTAAGTTGTTAATTTGTTTAGTTGTTATTTTATCTATTGTGCTGGACTTGGCATCGCTTCGCCAGCTGGTATTGAAGCATCTTCCACCATCATTTTCTCGTTTGAAATTGATATAACCTTGCTAGAATTAATTAACAACTTTTCTTGAAATAAATTTTTAACCACATTACTGCTTTTTACAATATACGTAATGATATGACCGGTATCGGCATCTATTTCTAAATCAATAATCTTACCTAAATACTGTCCGTTTTGCGTATAAACATCTAAATTAAGCAATTGTTTTAAATACATATAGGTATATTGCTAATCTACAAATTCTATACTAATTGTGCGAATATGCGAATGAATACATTAAGGAATATTCACAATTAGTAGATTGGTATAGAAATTCGCATATTAGCATCATAGGATAATTTTTTGTTCAATAATGCTAATGATAAGACTGGCAAGCCAATAAAGCATTAAACCGCTCGGCAATGTCATGCCAATAAAAAGCGTGAATGCAGGCATCATAAACTTCATCTGCTTATTCATCGCAGACATCATGCTCTCATCTTTTGCGCCGGCTTTAGCAAATTTTTGATCTGGCTTATGCGTTGATAAAAATTTCATTTGAAAGTATTGAAACACTGCGGTAAGCGCCGCAAGTACAACACTTGGTTCAGCCAGATTTAAAAAACCAAATGCCATCACTTTCAATACTCCTGGATTATGAATAAATGAATACACGGGCAAAGCAGTATCAGTAAGGCCAACGCGAAAAACCTGGAAAACAGCAATTAAAATCGGGAGTTGAATTAATAGGGGTAAACACGAAGAAAATGGATTAACCTTATTTTCTTTATAAAAGCTCATTATAGCCTTGGTCTGCTTTTCTTTGTCATGAGCATGCTTTCTCTTAATTTTTTCCAATTGCGGTTGGACTTCCTGAAGCGATTTTTGCGCCTTAATGCCCTGACGAGAAAGTGGAAAAAGTAGCAATTTAGTTACAATAGTTAAAAAAATAATAGCCACTCCAAGATCATTGCCCGGAATGATATTATAGAATAATACCAAGAGGTTTAATAAGGGTTGATATAAAATAACACGAAAGAATTCAATCATAACAGTCGCTTCGTTCCGATAAATCAGAACTCCACTCCAATTCCTAATTTCTAGATCCTAATTTCTAAACGTTTTAGACATTAGGCATTCAAGCATTAGAAATTTTATTAGTAATTAGATAATTAGACATTAAAAATTCCGCACGTAGTGCGGTTATACTGGGTCCCAACCGCCATAAGACCATGGATGACAACGAATAATTCTTTTTATCCCCCTGCCAATACCTTTAACAACGCCATACTTTTCAATAGCTTCATAACAATACTCTGAACACGTAGGTCGGTATTTACACGTACCGTATCTGTTATGGGAAATGGTGGTGGAAAAAAAAGAAAATATTCCATGATCCGGAGATATGGTTTTTTGATATAGACGGATAGATTTTAACACTATTGATTTAATCATGGATCTTGTGTAATAAATGATTCTTTTGTGCAAGGTGTAAAAACTTCTGCTCTATCTGTTTATGCGTAAGCTCTTTAATCTTTGGCGTGGTTAAAATTAAATAATCAAATCCAGAAATAAACTGATCTATATGTTCTCTAATAATTGCCCGTAATATCCTTTTGATTCTGTTGCGTCTTGTTGCTCTTTTATCTATTTTTAAAGAAACAGCAATACCAAATCGGGAATAGTCTAGATTATTTTTTATCCACTTGATAGAAAGAATTTCCCCGTAAACAACTTGGCCCTGTTTTGCAACATGCGTAAAATCTTTATTTTTTGTCAAACGATACTTTTTTTTTAGCATCCCTCACCCAGAAATTATGCATTTTTTAATGCGAAGCATAATTATTGATTCATTTAGTTTTGACCTTATATTTCTAGTTATGCCTCCCTTTCCCAAAACAAACTAAAAAATACTGAGCATTAATAATTTCTGGGTGAGGGATCAAACAGTAAGACGCTTTCGTTTTTTCACTCTGCGCCGCTTAATAACTCTTTGCCCTGCTTTTGTTTGCATTCGTTTACGCCATCCATGCTTTCGCGCTCTTTTTCGCTTTTTAGGTTGATACGTTCTTTTAGGCATACACTCAATTTAACAATATAACAATTTAACAACTAAACATGTTTATTATAACACAATCAACAAATTATCAAACGCTGCTATTTATGTTAAATTGTTTATTTGTTAAACTGTTTAATTGATTTTTATCGCGCGTATTCGGTTACTCTATTTTCTCGTATTACGGTTACTTTAATTTCTCCGGGATAGGTAAGCTCTTTTTCAATAGAATTGGCAATTTCTTGCGCTAACTTATGCGCTTTGAGATCATCAATTTGTTCAGGTCTTACAAAAACGCGCAACTCTCTCCCTGCTTGAATTGCATATGCCTTTTCTATCCCCTCAAAACCTTTTGCTAAATCCTCGAGCTCTTCAAGGCGCTTTACATATTGCTCATAACTGTCTCTTCGTGCTCCCGGCCGTGCGCCTGAAAGAGCATCGGCCACTTTCACAATCACGCCCTCTAGAGTTGAAGGGTGGTCTTCATGATGTTCCATTGCTGCCGTAACAACATCATCAGATATACCATACTTTCTCGCCAGTTCTTTTCCCAACTCAATATGTGTTCCTTCAGTTTCAAAATCAAGGGCCTTGCCAATATCATGTAAAAGCCCGGCCTTTTTAGCAACTGAAACATCGGCATCAAGTTTTTGGGCCAACATTTCTGCCAAATTAGCCACTTCTATAGAATGAAGCAATACATTCTGCCCATAACTCGTACGAAACTTTAGTCTTCCAAGGGCTTGAATAATCTTTGGATCAAGCCCTGCAATTCCTGCCGTATATACTGCATCTTCGCCTGCTTTTTTAATATCTTTTACTAACTCTTTTTTTGTATCTTCGACCACCTTTTCAATGCGCGCCGGTTGAATACGCCCATCAAGGATAAGCTTCTCTAGGGCCCGCTTGGCTAAATGACGTCGTATTGGATTGAAGACAGAAACAAGCACTATCTCAGGAGTATCGTCAATTACAATTTCTGCACCAGTTAATTGTTCAAATACCCGTATATTTCTGCCCTCACGACCAATAATACGCCCCTTCATTTCATCTGAAGGTAGGGAAACAGTAGCAGTAGTCACTTCGGCAACATGAGATCCGGCACACCGTTCAATAATTTCAGTCAGCATATTTTTTGCCTTTTTCTCCATTTCTTCAGAACCATATTGTTCTAATTTCTTTATTCGAGCAAGTATATCGCCTTTTATCTTTTTCTCAACATCATCCATAAGCGCCTGTCGTGCCTCGTCGCGAGTCATTTCTGCTACTTTTTGCAACTCTTCTTTTGCCTCTTCGTAGATTTGAATAATTTTCTTTTTTGCCGCTTCCAATCGATTACTTTTTTCCAAAAGACTTCTTTGTCGCTCCTCCATCTCAAAAATCTTTTTCTCAAAAATACTTTGCCGCTTTTCTAGTTTTTGCTCTGATAGTCGCAAGTCACGGCGGCGCCGTTCCTCTTCTTTTTTAGCATCTTCAAGAATTTGTGATACTTGCTCTCGCGCCTTAAAAAATATCTCTTGCTGCTTTACCTTTGCTTTCGACAAAATCTCTTTTGCCTTAACCTCTGCAGAATTTGTCTGATGAATGCCAGAATAATGACGAATTGTCCACCCAACTAAAGCGCCAAAGATAATAGCAAGTGCGAAGAAAAAATATGTTGTAGTCATACATTTTATTAACAATTAATTAGTAAATAAACGAAAAACCGAGACCTTTCTCCCCTTCTTTTTCCGCCTCAGGCGGACAAAAGGAGGGGTGAACTCGGCTTTAAAAAAGAAAGATTAAATTATTTTAGTGATGGAAGCTTGCTACTTCTAATAATCTTATCTATAATACCATACGTTTTTGCCTCCTCAACAGACATAAAAAAATCGCGATCAGTGTCTTTTTCTATTTTTGAGAGTAGTTGTTTTGTATGCCGTGCCAATATCTTGTTAATTCTATCTCTAATCTTTAAAATATGTTCAGCTCTAATTTTAATATCAGCAGCCGGCCCTTCTGCTCCACCCATAACTTGATGCAGCATTATCTCTGCATTTGGTAATGCCAACCGCTTGCCCTTTGCGCCTGAAGATAAAAGCACTGCGCCCATAGAGGCGGCAATGCCAACGCAAATAGCTATTACATCTGGCTTTACATACTGCATAGTATCATAAATCGCAAGTCCTGCAGTTACAGAACCGCCTAAGCTATTAATATAAAGCTTAATATCTTTATTTTTATCTTCGTTCTCCAAAAACAAAAGTTGGGCAATAACGGTATTAGCAACGTCGTCATTAATTGTATCACCAAGAAAAATAATTCTTTCCTTTAAAAGCCGAGAATAGATATCGTATGCTCTTTCCCCGGTTCTTGATTTTTCAATAACAGTAGGAACAAGATACATAGAATAATTGTTTATTGCTTATTGTTGCTTGATTTATAGTAATACTATAGCATAAAAAGAATATATATGTCAAGAGGGTGTGGAAAACTAAAAGACCCTGATCATTCAGAGTCTTTATTTTTTCAGACTTTAAAGCCTTCTGGAACAAGCGCGGTAAGGGTATATTGATCAGTTAAATATCTCTGAGCTGCATACCGAACATCTTCTTTGGTAATTTCCTCAACATAGTCAGAAGTTTTTCTAAAGTCATATGGCTCGTTATCAAGTTCTCTTACAAGTATATTGTTAGCTCTAAACTCCAGCGACTCTAAACTATCAGAATACTGAGAAATGAGCAAATTTTTTGTTTTTCTTAATTCTCTATCCGTAACAAGATTCACTTTTAAATCTTCCAGTTCATTCAAAATAACCTCTTTGGCTTCCTCAAACCGTTTCGGATCAAACCCGTCAGCATATATAAGAAAAAAGCCCTCATCACCAAAACTGTCAAAGAAGCTTCCGTTTGTATACCCAATGCCTCGCTCATCTCTCAATCTTTGAAATAATCGAGAAGAAAATCCGTTTGATAATATGCCGTCTAATACTTCCAGCTTATAGGTATCCTCTCCGTTCCATCCTGGAGCTCTCCATCCTAAATTA
>JALLOP010000017.1 GCA_027718005.1 Patescibacteria group bacterium AH-259-L07
ATAGATCCAGCAGTAATGAGGCCAGGCAGAACTTCACGGGTATTAGTCTACGATCTTCCCAGGGATGCTTCTGAAAGGCGAGAAATTATTCAAATATACCTTGATGAATATGGAATAGAGATTGATGACTTAGAGGAAGCTGCTAAAAAAGTTGATGAATTAACAGGTGACGAGATAAGACAGGTTTTTTGGAGTTTAAAATTCGAAGAAAAGACAAAAGCAACCATTAATGATATAAAAAGTAAGATTAAGGAGATAACAAGAAAACGTGAGTTATATTCAGCAGGATTTGAAGGCTCACCCGAGGACTAGATCTCGTTATAAAGTGTACTGTTATGATTCAATACATTTAAAATGGCACTGAACGATTGGTGCCATTTTTGTATAGAATAAATAAAAAAAGACATTATTATAATAAGTCTTTATGACAAAAAGGGAAAGCTTTTATTTTACCGCGCGTTTGAGGGCGCTGCCCGTGGTAAATTTTGCAACGCGTACCTTGGGTATTTTAATTTTTTTTCCTGTTTGCGGATCAACACCACTTCGTGCTTTTCTTACCTTAGTTGAAAACGTACCAAAACCAGCAATCGTTACTTTATCACCCTTTTTTAAATTTGATTTAATAATAGTAACTAAAGAATTTAAATAATTCTCCGCTTCAATTTTAGAGCATGCACCTGCTTTTTTATATAGTTCTTCAATTAATTCTCGTTTATTCATCCCTCACCCAGCAGCGATGCATTTTCTTTAAAATGCGTCGCTCTTAATGATTTAATATTTGACCTATGTTCACTCCCTCGTCCAACAGCAATAGATATGTTTCAAAAATGCAAAAGCATTTTATCGCTGCTGGGTGAGGGATCATGAGTTTTTTATTGGCATTATTAAATATAGATAATGTTTGTCATCCTCTGATCGTATCACGCCTGGCATATTATCAT
Source organism: Patescibacteria group bacterium AH-259-L07 (assembly GCA_027718005.1). GTDB lineage: Bacteria > Patescibacteriota > Patescibacteriia > UBA2591 > UBA6264 > JALLOO01. The sequence goes on from JALLOP010000017.1 coordinate 942, forward strand.
TTACGATTTCTAAACTCACCTCTTTTCCTCTTATATTAGTTAAACCATCAATTAAGTAATGATAATTAAAAACAATTTCATTATCTTCACCGGTAATATCTGCCTTTAATGTTGTTTGATTTTCCCCTAACTGATTATTTAAAGAAGAAACCACTAACTTATTATTTTTAGCTAAAAATCGTATATTAATATCATTAATACCTAAACGAGTAAAAAAACTGGCTCCTTTTACTGCAGTTAAAAAGCTTTCTCTCTCAATAAACGCTTTGGTTTTAAATTCTAGTGGAATTGTACTTTTATAATTAGGAAACTCTCCGCTAATAATTCGTGTTATTATCTCTACATCATCATATTTAAATAATACTTGATTTTCTGAAACTGATATTTCTATATCATCTTTATCTTTAATAATTCTTAAAAGCTCAACTAATGTTTTTACCGGTATAATAATATTTTTTTTATTTTTATGTAACGTCTTTTTAACATCAATCTGTTTTTCACAAAGACGATAGCTATCAGTACTTACTAATGTTATTTTATTATCATATGGTGTATTAAATGAAAAAAGAACTCCACTTAGTTCAGTTCTTACTTCAGTACTTGAGATTGCAAACACTGTTTTTTCTAATGCATCTTTTAATGTTTTACTTTTAATTATATATTGTTCTTTACTTTCAATATGAGGGATAATAGGAAAATCTTCTGCGAGTTCTCCTTTTATTTTTGTTTTTTGGTTTTTACTGGTAAGATTAAGTTCATTTTTTATTGTTTTAAAATCAAGTACTTCATCTTCGTTTAATAAATTAACATAATTGTTTAAAATTTGTGCGGGAATAGTAATTTTACCTTGTTTTTCTACTTTTGCGCGGACTTTTATTTCAATTGCCATTTCTAAATTTGTTGCGCTGATTATAAGAGTACCAGATTCAGCAGATAAAAGAACATTATTTAAAATCGGAAGACTACTCTTTGATGTTCCGGCAATTTTTGAGCCTATATTTAGTCCATGTGATATATTTTCTTGACGGCAAGAGAATTTCATAACACTTTGTTTAGTAATACGAATCTATGAATATATGCGAATACAACAAATGTTTAACTATTTTTATAAAATTTATTTATAAAAGATTCGTTGTATTCGAATTATTATCTATTATTATATTATTTAGTATATATTAATTAGTAGTAGTAATAAAGATGTGGAAATAGTGGAAAACAAAAAAGTATATGAAGATTAAGTGGAAAAATTATAAAAAGTACTGTGTGTATGTATTGAAAAACAAGTGGATAAAACGTGAATGAAAATTAAAAATAATAAAGTTAATATTTTATCTATAGATTATACACATGAAATTCACAAATTCTCAAGAACCTACTCACTGCCCTGCCTGCCGGCAGGCAGGGTTCGCAAAACCTTGAAATTTGAGTAGTTTATTATTTTATTGCCAAATTTTCAAGAAGGTAACTTTTTTGATAGTTTAGAGAATAGTAAAATCCATACTGATGTTTGGAACGATGAGAAAATAGAACTAATAATTACAAAGAATGCAAGCAATATAAACGTCCATGCGATAAGGGTAAGCCAAAATCCAAAAATAAACTTTATATAAAGAAAAAGACTCATGAGAGTAAAAAATGGAAATGATGCGCCAATAGAAGCTAAAAGCACGCCAAGACCGATTACAATAAGAATGATAAATAAGGTAACTGAAGTTTTAATAATAATAGAAAAATTTTTAAAGAAAAATAAAGATGCATTTTTAAAAGAACTTGTGATACTATTATTTTTTAATATGACATAAAAAATTGCAAACCGAGAAATAAAAGTAACACAAAATACAAGAATAAGAAAGATAATAATATAGGTAATAATAGGGATAGGAAGGGTGTATAAAAATGGCAAAGATAAAATATATAAAAAGCCGTAGGTAATTACCAATACAAGAAAATATAGTGCAAGTATTGACCAAAAAAATGTTTTACTTTTTTCCCATATATTTGTTAAGGTAAGTCGTGTTTTAATAGTACGCAGCTTATCAATAGAAACCGTAAGTGCAACTTGAGACATTATAGAGAGATATAAAAAGAGTAAAAAAATAATTATACCTAATGATATATTATATAATGCAGTTGCAGTAAAAAATTCTTGTGATTGAATACCAGTAAAGATAGTATTAAATTGTGTTTTTATTACCTTTAGGGTGATAAGTTGATCTATCCAATTATTAATTCGATTGAAATTAGCAATAATGACATTAATTTCGTTATTAGAAAAGAGAACAGCGAAAAATCCAAACAACCACAAGAGCGGATTATGCCATGCAATATTCCATGATTTTTTAAGAAGAGGTTTTAGTTTTACTGACATTACATTTTCATTAATTTATTGAATTCTGCCTTTTCTAATGTTTCTTTTTTTAACAGCGATTTTGCAATTGTATTAAGTTTTTTTCTATTTTTTTCCAGTATAGTTTGTGCTTTATTAAAACATGTATTAATAATTTTAGAAACTTCCGAATCAATTGATTCAGCTATTTTTTCAGAATAATCTCTTCTCTCTGATATTTCACGCCCTAAAAATATAAGTTCTTCTTTTTCTCCAAATGTACGAGGTCCTAATATGTCGCTCATACCATATTCAGTAACCAGTTTTTTTGTTAATTTTGTTGCTTGACGCAAATCATCAGCAGCGCCTGTAGTAACTTCTTCAAAAACTATTTTTTCACTTGCATATCCACCCAGTGCTGAGGCGATATTATCTAAGAATTCTGATTTGTTACGAAGAGATTTTTCTTTTTCCGGCGTTTTTAAAGTATAGCCCGCAGCTCTTCCTCGAGATATAATAGATACTTTTTGTACCGGGTCACATCCGGGAAGCAGGTGTGCAACAATAGCATGTCCTGCTTCATGATAGGCAACAATTTCTCGTTCTTTTTTTGAAAGAACATGAGATTTTCTCTCAGGACCTAACATTACTCGTTCAATACTTTCAAATATTTCATACATACCAATTTTCTTTTTGTTTTGTTTTGCGCTAAGGATTGCTGCTTCATTAAGTAAGTTTTCTAAATCAGCACCAGTAAATCCTGGCGTTCTTTGTGCCACCCGTTTTAAATTTACACTTGAGGCTAATGGTTTTCCGCGTGCATGAATTTTTAAAATTTCTTCTCTATCGCCAATATCAGGAAGATCTAAAATTACTTTTCGATCAAACCTTCCGGGACGAAGGAGTGCCGGATCCAGTATATCAGGTCTATTTGTTGCTCCAAGGACGACTAGACCGATATTAGGATCAAATCCGTCGAGTTCAACAAGAATTTGATTAAGGGTTTGCTCTCGTTCGTCATGGGATCCACCAAGTCCAGCGCCGCGCTGGCGGCCAACTGCGTCAAGTTCATCAACAAATACAATTGCCGGAAGATTTTTTTTTGCCTTTGTAAATAAATCGCGTACTCGTGATGCGCCAACGCCTACAAACATTTCAATAAACTCTGATCCTGAAATATGAAAAAATGGTACATTTGCTTCACCTGCAACAGCACGCGCTAAAAGTGTTTTACCACATCCAGGAGGACCAACTAAGAGTACTCCTTTAGGGATTTTAGCTCCGAGGGAGATATATTTTTCTGGATTTTTTAAAAAATCAACAACTTCTTCTAAATCTTCTTTTGCTTCTTTAACTCCGGCGACATCTTTAAATGTTGTTTTTATTTTTTTATCCTTTGGTTCAATTTTTCGTACTCTACTTTCACCAAACTTAAATGCTTGCATACCTGCACCTTTTACTTGACGAGAAAAAAAGTAGATAAGACCAACGAGAATGAGGAGTGGAAGTACAAAAGGAATGATAATATTTATCAACGTATTTCTTCCTCGCGTGCTCTTTACTTTAATATTTATAGTGGCAATCTTTTCTGGAGCAATACCATAATTTGTTAATAGTTCTACCAATGGTTCATTAAGTTCTTTAAAAGCAAATTGGTGTGTATTGTCATTGAGAATAATAATAAGTTTATCTTCTTCAATAGTTATTTCTTGTACTTTTTCTTGTTGGATTTCAGAAATCAGGGTATTAAGACTTATTTCTTGTGTTTTTTGTGTTTCGCTGCTAAATAAACTAAAGATACCAGAGAGAATTAAAAAGATAATAATAAAAATAAGAAAATTTTTAATAAGCGACTTCATGTTACTTTTTTGTTGACGTTTCATGTTTTTTTGTTTGCCCGCCTAAGTTTTTCTTCGAAAAATTTTGGCGGGTTTGTTTAGTTTTTGTTTGAGAAATGGTAGGAGGTTCTTTTGGTTTTGCTTTAATAAGGGATAATCCGAGACGGTGATTCTTTGGTTCGATTGAAACAATTTTAAATTCAAGAACATCTCCAATTTTGGCAATTTTGTTTAAATCTTTTATTGGCCTTGCGGTAATTTCTGAGATATGGGCGAGGCCGTGTATTTCAGAATCTAGTTCAACAAAAAAGCCAAAAGGATTGATTTTAAGTATTTTACCTTTGACTTTTTGGCCAATAGAGTATCGTTCTTTTATATCTTTCCATGGATCTTCAATTAAACGTCTTATAGAAAGAGAAATTTTACCGTCTTCAGTAATCTCAATAATTTTTGCTTTTACCTTGTCACCAATTGAAAGCATGTTTTGAGGATGATCTATTCGCTGCCATCCAATTTCAGAAATATGCACTAATCCTTCCTGGTTTTTATCAAATGTAACAAATGCACCAAAATCTACTAAGCCAGTGATTTTTCCTTCAACTACATCACCAACCTTATGTTGTTTTTCTTTTGATTCTTTTTTTTGCTTGGAAGCCACTTCTTTTTCAGAAACAATAAGCTTTTCTTCTTTTTCATCAACCGTGATGATTTTAACCTCCATTTCAGTACCAACAAATTTTTTTAGTTTTTCTAATATTTTATTTTTATCACCTCCTTCGACGCGAGGGTAGTGCTCAGGTTTTAATTGAGAGACTGGCATAAATCCTTGTATTTTTCCATATTGAATCAAAAGACCACCTTTATTTGCACCAATTATTTTAGCCGTGATTGTTTTTTTATTTTTGGCAATACTTTCAAGTTTGTTCCATGCTTTTTGATGACTTGCATACCGAAGCGAGAGTTCTACAAAACCTTTTTCATTTTCTAAGTCAAGAACGGTCGTGGATACTTTATCTCCTTTTTTTAAATCAGAAAATTCACCAGATTCGTCATAGAGTTCTGGTCCTCGTATTACGCCCGTGAGAATTCCTCCTATGTTTATATATATCTCATTTTTGCCAATTTCAATAACCTCTCCTTCAATTAGTTCGTTCACTCTCGGCATGGATTGGACAAGGGCGTTGTAATCTTTTTTAATTGTTGTTTGTTTAACTGCCATAGAGATTATTATATATTATTTTTTAAAGGTTGACAAGGGTGTTTAATTTTTTTAATGTATCAACATGGCTATGATACAATCAATTTTGATTTCAGGTTTAAAAATTTTTATTATACTTATAGTTATTATTGGTATATATATTTTATTTGCACAAATACCAATTTCATATATTTCAGACCATATATATTTTTCTATATATGCCCATGAGCAATTGATGCAGCACTATTGGTTTAATAACGTGACAGAGATGTATCAATACAGCAATAGTATGGGTTTGTTTCACATTAAAGAAAAAACATTGTTTTTAATTAAAAAACTATATGCACGTTTTTTTAAAAAGAATTTGGTAGGGTATGGATATATAGACTTTTCGCAAGTAGTAAAGTTATTGCAAGATGAGACAAAGAGTGATGATATATTTGGAAACAATCAGTCCCTTGACTCGCTTCCGATTCGATCGGAACAAGTCCGCTCGCTCGAAATGACATCCCCTCTTGTCATTCCTGTAAATATTTACTTAGCGCATGACCCTTCATATATATTTTTTACTCTTGATATATCTGATATGGAATATTCTATGACCCAATCTAGAGGCGTGAACAATTCAGTATTGTATAACAGCACGCCTGATAGAATTTTTATCCTTGGATTTAGTTCGGATAAGTCGCTTGAAGATTTTGAAAAAAAAATTAAAGCGCATCTTGCCTTGCACACGCCGGTTGAAAAACGCGTTGTTTTACCTGACGGATCAACGTTTATTGAGATTATTGCTGATATAGATGTTTTTGATTTTAAAGATAAGGTTATTGATGAAAAAAGAGTACGATATTGGGAAGATGACAACAAGCGCGTTGTATTGTGGAAAGACAAAAACTATATTTTTGTTTCTAATAGCCTTGAGGCGAATCAAAATTTTATTAGTATGTGTTTTTCTAACCTTGAAGATAACAAATTTAGACAAGCAGTATATGTTCAACTGAATACATATAATATAGAAGATATAATAATGGGAGAGGGAGACAAGAAATTGGAAGGGTGTTTGAAGCTAGTAACTCAACAAGACGTTTTTAAATAAGGGGTGTGGATAACTTTTCTTGTCATTTACGATTTTAACTCTATACTAACAAGCATAAAGTTATGTTTTTATGCCCCGTAGAGAAATTTTGATTAAATTTTTTCTTTTTTTAGAAAAAATTTAGAGTCTTACGGGACATAGATATAATAATAGTCTAACACGTATTCTAATTAATTTTGATAGATTCATTATAGTAGCTATCAAAATTCTTCTACGGGGTATGTTTAAAAAATTTGTAGCGTCAAAAAAAAAGGATTTACAGGAACGAAGACACGAAATTAAAAAACAATTAGAGTCAATTGCAGAAAAAAGTACGCGCGTTAAAAATGATTATGAGGCGCGTTTTCCTGAATATGGTCGCGCTGAAGATGAAAACGCAGATGAGGTAGCAAATTTTGTTGATAGCCTTTCGCTTGAGAATAATTTAGAGAATGCATTGGCAGAGGTTGAAGCAGCCTTAAAAAAGATTGCAAAAAATGAGTATGGTATTTGCGAAGACTGCGGAAAAGAAATGAGTAAAAAAAGATTAGAGGCATTACCCACAGCTCAGTATTGTATAGATTGTAAAGACAAAAATCATGGATCAGTTTAGGGAGTGGAAAAAACAGACGACCTATGTCAATGCGCTTGTCGTATTTTTTTTTATTGTTGACCGTATTTTAAAAATACTTGTATTGAGTGGTATAGAAAAAAATATTTTTTTTATTAATTTTTCTGTTTTTAAAAATCCATATATTGCGTTTTCTCTACCTTTATCTGGTTTATTATTTTATATTTTTCTTGGTATTATTTTATTTTTTGTGGTTTTCAATTTGATTACCAGTTATCAAGAAAGAAAAATAACAGCTGTTTTTAGTTTAAGTTTGATTGTTGCTGGTGCGGTGAGTAATATATTAGATCGTATTTTATATGGTGCGGTAATTGATTATGTAAACATGCCCTTTTTCCTTTCATTTAATGTAGCAGATGCAATGATTGTAGCTGGTGTAATTGTATTAGCCATCCCCCTTGTCATCCCGAGGACCTGAGTTTGCCGAAGGTCCGAGAAATGGAATGACAATATGGGATTTGAAAACTCGGTTTCAAAAAACCCTGGCGCAATGACCAGGGCTTTTTCTATTGACCCCCCACCACTTTTTTTCTAAAAAGTGGTGGGGGGTTGAGTGTGTTAATTAGTTTTTTTCTTGCTCGGCGTTTTTTTAGTCGTAGATTTTTTTTCTGCTTGTTCTTCCAGGTGTTTTTTTACTTCAGCTAGTTCATCCCAACTGAATGTTCTCTTTTTCCCTTTTCTACTTTTTTGAGCCTCTTGTCGAGCTTTTCTTTTCTCTTCGCGCTCTTTTTTCTTTTCTTCTTCTGTTTTTGATTGTCTGTGTGTAAACTTTTCAGTTGCTTTTTCTGTCGCTTTTCGATCTGCTTCCCGTTGTGTTTTTTCAGGAATTTTTTCTTCTTGAGGGTGTTGATTCCTCCATCTCTCTATTGATGATTTTATCCATTCTATATCTCCTACCATTATGGCGCAGTCTTTTAAATCATCAAATATCCATCTTTGAGCATCTATTTTTTTATTTCCTTTAAATGTATAAACATCAGTATGACCAATACCACCGTAGGCGTTTTCCCACCACTGGTAGTATATTTCTTCCCATTTTGGTTTATCCATGAGATGCCGATTTTCTTTTTTAGCTTTTTCAATCTCTTCGCGCGGGAACGCATTTTCCGAAGTTTTTTCAATCAGACCTTCTTTTTCAGCTTCTGGTAAGATAGTGTTTTCAAACATGTCTCTGTTAAATTCTCCAGGATATTCTATGCCCAGGTCCCCCAGCTCAGCGATGAGCGCGTTCACATTTGAGTAGTCATTGTTTTTTATTGCTCTGTTAAGCTGTCTGGCATGATTTTCAAGGATATCAATTGGTGACGCATCTTCTTTTTTGAACTTTTCTTCTAGGTTGGATAGCAGTTTGAGTGGTTCTGACGTGAGTTCCTCAAAGTGCTTAAGCCGTTCTGTGTCTTTTTTTGGTCGTTCTTTTGAACGTCTTTTCTGTGGCTGTTCATTTTGTATTGTTTTTTCTCGGAGCTGTGGTAAGGAGTTAAATATATTCCCGTGCGCACTAGCATGAATACTTTGCTTACCGCCATAAAGATATGTGCCTTCTTTGTCAATTGGTTCAATAACTCTAACAGTATTTGTTTGCTCTCCTTTTCTTTTGTTCCAATTAATTTTACTTGGACTTCTGGTGAATTTAAGAATACCCTGTTCTTTAAGTTCTTCAAGATATTGGTTAAAATCGGACCCTAGAAATTCACCCTTATTAGCCAATTCAAAGTTTTTGTCGTGTGTGTCAAGAATTTCTAATTTTTCAAGAGTTTCTTCTCGAATTTCTTTCTCAACAGGTTTGATTCCTGGTGTTTTTTCCATGGTGTACCTCCTTTACGTATTAGTTATCTATATCATGACAGATTTTCATTCGTCTGTCAAGAGGAGGCCATGGATAAATTTATTGAGAAGTGTATTTTTTTGTCACCCCGTATATCCATGTGGGATGACAAGGAATATAAAGGAAAATCCCCGCAGTTATGCAGGGATTTTGCATTTTTAAAAATCAGCACTTAAGAACCATCCGCTTTGCCATCTACTCCAGGGCCAATCTTTATATTGTATCTTGTACTTTTCATACTGTATATTAAATCCAGGGAATATTGCTATTTTTATAGCAAATCCAGCGCGTTTACTCAATCCGATTTCTTGGTCACCAAACCATATATTGCCTGTATAGAAGAATACAGATCCATTTACGCGAAAACCAAAGATACTTTCCGGTGCAATACTTGGTTGAAATGCAACAAAGTTAAAAATGGGAAATCGAAGCTCTGTTTGCAGTTGTGCGATATCAGTTCCAAATATATATGGATACAGTGAGGAGCGGAGAATTGCATTATCAAACATATTAAGAGCTCTATCCACGCCAAATGATTTAATTAGGTACGCTCGATTGGCTAATACGATTCCCGGGATAATAAGCTGTATGTAGTAACGTCCATCGACAAGGAACTGTCCTTCCTGAATACGATTTTTCAAAAGCATCCAATTAAACTGTGTTATAAGCCAGCTGCCGTGCATTGGTTCGCCAAAGTAGTTTGGAAACACTGCGTCATGAATAGCATAGATATGATTGCTCAATGTTGGGCCGCCAGTACCATACGTTTTTATGACAATTGGTCTCCACCCTTGATATGACTGGGAGCCAGATAAATACTGATATGGTGAATATAGGTAGCGAAGATAATCTCTTTGAAGCCACCCTGCTGAGAATCCAAATCCAGCACCATCTTCTAAGTTAAACGGCCAGTAAAAACTGCTATGAAATTGAATGGTCTTGTCCATGATAGGCCGTACATTTTGATACGCGGGAGTATATCGCCAGCTGCGGTTTGAGTGAAACGCAAGTGTGTATTGTTTTTGTAGTCTTTTTCGTAAGTCAAGTTTAGTAAGATATGCTTGACCGTAAATATTGGTATAGCTCCGAGCTGCTACTTGTGTTATATCTACCATTACCGAAGGAAAGCCGAATATAAGGATTTCTTCACCCGGCGGGGTTGATAGGATTAGGCTGGATCTACTAAGTGGAAGTGGTATAGTATATTTTTGTTTCCATTCTCGATCAGTTACTACGGGTTCTACAGGAGTGATGATAGTGTCAGGTTGATCAGGTTCCCATGTGGCTACGTTGGCCATATTTATATGTGGCACTTCAAATCGAGTATATGATTCAAGATCGTCAAGTGTGAATTTGACAAACTTTCCTCTCGTATCTAATAAGAGAAGCGTTTTATTATCAATCCAGCCAACAATTTGGTAAATTCCTTTAAAGGTTGAGAAGATATGGTAAATATGACCTTGGTTGTACAGAAAGATTTGCGGAGAGTGTTCGAGTGAGACTGTTCTGAATGCAATTGATTGATCATACGGAGAAACAGCAATTTGATCAATAAAGACATCGTTTTTTTCGGGTTGGTATAGATAGATAATACTTTTTTTCTCGGGTATGAGCATAAACAAGCCGAATTTTTTAGCATCAAGTCGGTCAGAAATAAAGACTATTTGTTCATGTTTTCCGTCATATGCGAATCTCGGATTAAAATCATAGTAGTGATCATTGGTAAGACGTATTACTGTATCTATTGTAGTATCCCAGAGATAAATATCAGAAAATCCATTTGGAGAGATACCTTCGAAGACAATTTTGGTGCCCTTATTGTTCAGTGCTGGTGTTTTGATACTTAACATGTTTTTTTGCCTCAGAGTATTAATTTGCGTTACAACCGTAGTAATTTTTGGCTTTGTTTTACGCCGTTTGCTGAAAAGTCCTTTTTTTTCATCTTTCTCAAGCTTATAAATATGCAATTCATCTTGCCCTTCTCTGTTAACTACTAAGGCGACTTTATTGCCTCGTAGATCAGGTGGACTATCCCATCGATACCATAATGTTTTATTTTTAAACATCTGGTTAACTATCCATACATCAGCAGTAAATAGGTCTGTTACCTCAACTCTTCTATCCCATTTTGGATCAAGTGTATAATACGCAATTTTACTTGCGTCATAACTGGCATAACCAGTTATGGTGGGTTGTTCTGCTTTTACATCTTCTTCTTCTTTGTTTTTGTCATCTTGCTTTTGGGGCCATGTTACTTTTTCTGTAACTGAGCGCAATGAGTCAGTAAAGAATGGTTCAAAATAGGCATAGAATTTTTCATCTATTTCAGTTTCAAGCCACATTTCTTCATATGTTTGGCCAAATACGTTTTCCCATGCTTTGTCAAATTCTTCATAGTGCGGTCGTTGAATAATAAATTCAATAATTTTTTCAAATCCATAAGTATCCGCAACCCACCTCATAAATTTAAGCGCAAGTGTATAGTTTTCAAGTCCTACCATTTGATCGAGTGCTGGAATCGACTTTCTCCGATTAGTAGTTTCATGCCGCACAAATTCATCCCACATAACTGTCTTATGGGTTTGGTGGTATTTTTGGGTAAGAAGTTCGGCAGTTCCTTCAGCAAACCATAACGGAAGTTCTAGTCTTTTATCCTTTTCCCTTTGTCTTCTAATTTTTTTCAGCGGATTTTTAGTACCGTTAAACCGGTCTAAAGATTCACGCATAAGCTGATTTACTATTGAATGAGTCATTTCATGGTGAAGCGTGCTTTGAAATGCTGCGAATGATCCGTCGTATGGTATTGCTATTCGAAAACCATTATGTTCAAAAAAGCCGCTTATTCCATACGTTATCATTCCCGGGAGTATTTTTTGCTGACGAAAGGTTTGATCACTGGCGTAGAGAACAATAATTGCTTTTGGGTACCATGTTTTTACAACAGCTGTATCAGGTTGAGTAATAATCGTATCAGGTTCAGAAGTGAAAAGAGGCTGAAGTTTAACATAGCCATATGGATAGTTTATATCTTGCTCTGGTTTGATTGTTGTATCAGCTTTTGTTCCTTGGGGTTGCCATCTGAATCCACTTACGAGTTTTGAAAATTCAGTAAATATTTGATCAAGCGTGGCTTGTGTAGGAATGCGCAGATATTCTAATTGTTCAGGATACCAGAGATCATAACCGCCTGTATTCGTGCTATCGCCAACTGTTTTTCTTACAATTTTCCATGTGGGTGGATTACGGGTAATACCAAAATTCCGTGCTTTAAGATCAGAAGTCAGCGAAGTCAGAATTACTGCAGTTATCAGGCATGTCAGTATTTTTTTCATAACGTAACTCCTTTGTAATGAGCAATTAATCCTCATAATGAGGACAATGATCTATTTTAAGCGTAATACCTAATTAAGGTTCTGTCAAGTGCATAACTTTCTACGTTTTGTTGCCCTATGCAAGGCGCGGAGAAATAGAGTAAAAAGTATCACCCCGCAGCTAAAAGTTGCGGGGTGACAAAGGGGGTGCGGGGTGACAAATAATGAATTTAATTAAGCTTTAAATTTAAAATGAATCACGTCACCATCATGAACAATATATTCTTTCCCTTCAGTCCGCATAAGGCCTGCTTCGCGTGCCTTTTGTTCAGATTCATATTTAACCAGATTTTGCCAGTTAATTACTTCGGCTTTAATAAATCCTTGTGCCATATCAGTGTGAATTTTTTCAGCAGCGTTTAGAGCGGTTGCGCTGGATGCGATGGTCCATGCTTGAAGAATTTGATTTTGAAAAGTTATAAACGTAATTAAATCAAGTATGTTATAGGCCGTTGTAATAAGCGTATCAAGGGCTGACGTTTTTATGTCATATTCTTGCAAATATTCTTTAACTTCTTCAGGATTGAGATCAGCTAATTCAGCCTCAAGTTTTACGCAAAGAGAAATTTCATTCTTAATTCTTGATTCTTGATTTTTAATCTTTGATTCATCAATATTGATGACATAAATAATTGGTTTTACAGTCAAAAGATTAAGGTTTGCTATAAGTTTTTTTTCTTCGTGAGAAAGGTTTAGTTCGCGCGCTGTTTGTCCTTTATCTAATTCTGACTTTATTTTTTCTAATACGTGTTGTGTTTTTATGGCCTCTTTGTCTCCTGCTTTTGCGTATTTACTTGTTTTTTCTAATTGATTTTCTACGGTTTTGAGATCAGCAAAGATTAATTCTAGTTTTATAGTTTCTTTGTCACTATGTGGGTCTATTTTTCCACTTACATGAGAAACATCAGGGTCAGAAAAAGATCTTACCACTTCAACTAATGCATCCACCTCGCGGATATGTGATAAAAATTGATTCCCCAGCCCTTCTCCTTTATGAGCACCTTTTACTAATCCAGCAATGTCAACAAATTCAATATAAGTCGGAAGTAATTTTTTTGGATTTAATATATCTGCTAACTTGTCTAATCGTTTATCTGGAATTTTTACATTGCCAATATTGGGATCAATAGTGCAAAACGGATAATTAGAAATATCAACACTTTTTTTGGTCAGTGCTTTAAATAGGGTTGATTTACCCACATTAGGCAGGCCAATGATACCTATTGAGAAGCTCATATTTTAAGTATATTGTTTCTATCTAAAAAAGAAAGTATTACCCATGTATCTCATCTTGTACAATCTTGTACAAATCTTGTACAAATGCTTGACAAAAGTAATTTTTTATGATATGCTTTAGATAATTACAGTATGAAAAATGGTATCATACTGTTCTATTTTAGAACATTAAAAAGGAGGGATTGTGAAAATAGAAAAATGTCCAGCAGAGGTTAAGAAATATGCACCATTGGGCGTTCGAATATATGTTTACCATATGACAGAGCGCTTGGGCAGTGATACTTGCGGTATTTTGCTTGGGCCTTGTTTAGTTTTGACAGTTCGTCATAGTATTGAAAGAGCTTTGAAGGATACGTGGTCACCTAAGAGCGATCGCATTATCGTAGTTCAGGGCACTGCAATGCGATCGGTTACGAAAATAAGGATTATTGATTCATTGCCATCTATTGCAGAACAGTATACTGAAACCATGGATATAGCTCTTTTGGAAATAGAAAAGCCAGGATTTCCTTCAACAGGATTATTGTTTGACAGAAAAGACGACAAGATATTTGATGATTTTTGGATGCCTGAAAACCGCGAAGAGATATGCGACGCTCAAGCATACTGGTTTGGTTATAATGAAAAGGGTATTGCAGAATCTTCACATCGGGGGACCATAGTTAATCTCATAAAAGGAAGTATGGGGATTTGTTATGTTATTAAGGGAGATAAAATGAAAGAAGGAATGTCTGGATCGGGTATTTATACTTTTGATGGGAAATTTGTAGGATTACATAGTGCCAGTAGATTTAGGAAGATTTTTGGGTTCACATTTTGGAGGATAGGGGAGTTGACAACCCCTGCTCTTTCTCTAGGATTTTTATTGAAGAGCAAGAAGATAGTTACTATAAGCCCATAAGATCGTTTTGTGAATTGCAAAACGATCTTTTAGGTATCGAAAATAAATTGTTACTTATATGTCCCATCTTGCTTTATCCCTTATTTGTGTTAAAATAAATACGTAATGATAGGAAAATGGAAAATATACTATGTCAAAAAAGAAGCGATTCTCATATGGTGTTCGAAAGTACATTCGTACGCAAAAGGCTCGTATTCGGCGAGAGGTTTTAGATGTAGAAGAGCAGCAGAAATTAATTAAAGAATTATATAAAAAATTTACTTAGACAATTATGAAGAAAAAAGGGATTTTTTTAGGCTATATTATATTTGTCTTCATCATTATTTTTTTGTATTTTTCATTTCAGGATAGTGGCGTTGTTGAAGAAGAGACAGGCAAAACAATTTTTTCTATTAAAAAAGGACAAGGAGTAAAAGAGATTAGTGAGAAATTAGAACAACAAGGCACTATTTCTAACAGCAAATTGTTTCAATTGTATGCATTTTTAAGCAATGCGCGGACTAAGTTTTTGCCAGGGGAGTATCGGCTTCCCTCAGAGATAAGTTTTAAAAAATTAGTTAAGACGCTCACGAGCCAGCCATCAGCGCCAGAGGCAACGGTTACCATTGTTGAGGGACTGACAAATTCAGAGATTGCAAAAGTATTAGAAGAAAATGAAATAGTAACACAACAAGCGTTTTTTACTGCGTTAGATGAGCTAAGCCATGATCGAGAATTTATAGCTTCATATGAATTTTTAACTGATAAGGTTTTAGATGTGCCTATAGATGAGGCGCGTTTTCAAGGATATTTATTTCCAGATACATATCGTTTTTACCAAGAAACAACTGCAGAAGCGGTTATTAGGAAAATGGTAAAAACATTTGACGAGAAATTAAATACTGATATCCGTGCAAAAATTAAAGAATTAGATAAATCAATTCATGAGGTGATTACCCTTACATCCATTGTTGAAAAAGAGGCTAATTTAGATCAAGATCGCCGATTAATTGCTGATGTTTTTTGGGACCGGTTATCAATTAATTGGGCATTGCAGTCAGATGCAACGGTTAACTATATTCTAAACACTTCAAAACTTCAGCCAACATTTGAAGATACACGTACACCGTCTCCATACAATACCTATCTTCATCCCGGACTTCCTCCTGGTCCAATTAATAATCCTTCATTATCAGCGATTGAGGCCACGGTTGATCCTATTGAAAATGATTATTGTTGTTTTTTAGTGACTCCTGATGGGGTGAATATTTTTAGCAAAACCATTGAAGAGCATAATCAAAATAAGGCGAAGTATTTGAAGTAATGAGAAAATTTATTGTAGGAATTAAAAAGCCATTTCATTGGACTGATAGAATTTTACGTGTCTTGCCTATTTTTCGAAAACGTCAATATTTGCGTCAGCTTACCCGATTTGCTATTTCAGGCACTCTTTTTTCGTTTGTTGATTTTGGCATTTATATTTTTCTTACACGTATTTTTTTATTCTGGCAGGCGCATTATCTATGGGCGAATTTTATTTCTATGTCAGTCGGTGCTATCGGAGGGTTTATATTAAATAAACATTGGGTATTTAATTATCGCGGCGGCAAGATTGCGTTTCAGTATTTGCAATTTTGGATTGTTGGTGGAATAGGAGGCATGGTATTTTATCAGGCGCTTCTTGCATTTTTTGTCGAATCAGCACATATATATGATATTATAGCAAAGGCAATTGCTGCCGTTATGGTAATGTTTTTTCGTTTTAGTGTTCAAAAATTTTGGATTTTTAAATAAGATTGTATGAAGTTATTAGTTACCGGAGGGGCAGGATTTATTGGATCTAATTTTATTCACTATATTTTAGAAAAGTATTCAGATTATAGAGTGGTGAATCTTGATTTACTTACATATTGTGGTAATCTTGAAAATTTAAAAGATGTTGAAAATGACCCGCGATATAAATTTGTTAAAGGCGATATTTGTGATGTTGATTTAGTTAATAATTTAGTTAAAAATTGTGATGCTGTAATCCATTTTGCGGCTGAGAGTCATGTTGATCGTTCTATTTTGGACCCAGGACCGTTTGTGCGTACCAATGTATTAGGAACACTTGCATTATTAAATGCTGCGAGAAATAATAACAATAAGAGATTCCATCATGTATCAACCGATGAAGTTTTCGGGAGTCTTGGTCCGACTGGTTATTTTAATGAAAATACGCCTTATGATCCTGGTAGTCCTTATTCTGCATCTAAAGCAGCATCTGACCATTTTGTCAGGGCTTATTTTCATACATATAAGCTGCCCATCACGATTACGAATTGCTCTAATAATTATGGAGAATATGAATTTCCAGAGAAACTCATACCCTTATTTGTTACTAATCTTTTAGAGGGCAAAAATGTTCCGCTCTATGGGGATGGGCTTAATGTAAGAGACTGGCTTTATGTTATTGATCATTGTGAGGCAATAGATGTGGTTTTACATAAAGGTAAAATTGGAGAGACATATTGTGTGGGAGGAAATGAAGAAAAAACAAATTTGGAAATTACTTATAAAATACTTGAGATCTTGGGTTTTGGTAAGGATAAAATTGAATTTGTTGCTGATCGCAAAGGACATGACCGCCGTTATGCTATTGATGCAACCAAAATAAAAAAAGAACTTGGGTGGGGGCCAAAATATAAATTTGATTCTGCATTAAAGCAGACCGTTGCATGGTATAAAACTCATGAAGCATGGTGGCAAAGAATAAAGTCAGGAGAATATTTAAAATATTATGAGGCTCAATACGGGAAAAAGTAAAAAAATTATTCAAAAAATAATTATTAGTTTTATAGCTATAGCTGTAATTTTTGTTTTTGATTTTGCGATATTTGCTCCACAACAATTCTCTGCACCATCGACAGATCCCTCGCTAAACAAAGAGCTGGGCGGAGGACAAATTAGGGCAACTATTAAGAGTACAGAAGAACGAACTTCTATAATTGAAGAGTCTATAACAGAACAAGAAGAAGAAAATAAAATAGAGGGTATTGTTGAGACTTCAGCCGAGATTTTAAAGCAAATTAAGCCAGATGTTAATTTAGAAGTGCCATTTACCGTGCAAGCGCCCCATGCTGTTTGGGATGATTTACATAATGAGGCATGTGAGGAAGCAGTTTTAATTATGGCAAAATATTGGCTCAACAATTCTGACTTAAACAAAGAAACAGCTGAACAAGAAATTTTAGATTCAGTCAAATGGCAGGAAGAAAATTTCGGCGGTCATTATGATTTGCAAGTTTTAGACATAGTAGATTTGGCGCGCCGGTATTTTACTATTGAAAAAATATATTATTCAAGCGTTAATTCTATTGATGATATAAAGCATCAGTTGAGTAAAGGAAATGTGGTCATCACACCTATGGCAGGAAGGTTATTGAATAATCCCTATTATAAACCACCAGGGCCGCCATATCATACGGTTGTGGTTAAAGGATATGATAAGAATAATATTATTACCAATGATCCAGGCACGCGGCGCGGCGCAGATTTTTCATACTCGTATGATAATTTTTTAAACTCAATTCATGACTGGCCGTTTGCTTTAGGCGAAAAAACAGGACTGAGCAAAGACGAACGAGCGCAAGAAGTACTTAAAGGAGAAAAAATGATGATTGTGGTTGAAAAAGAGTAATAGGGATTTTTGATGAGCGCTATTGACAAAATAAAATTTTATGTTAAAATAGTATATAATAACAGCATAATGATATGCTGTTTTAGTTTAGAACCTTGAAAAGGAGGAAAGAAGAGTGGAAAAGCCAAGCAAAGATCCAGCGAGTGTAGCTCAGGTTTGGAAAGTTGATGAGCCCTCACCATCTTTAACAGACGTACCACAACGCTCTTTTCCAACAAAATCACAAGGTAATCTTATAGTAAACTTTGCTATTTCTAAAGAAGATTTGGATATTTTGTTGAACTGGAATGAGGATGAAGTAGAGAAACTTCCCCGGGATGTTCAAGGACTCAGAGGATATACGGTAAGCGATTTGCCAAAAGCAGGTAAGACAGGAAAAGCAGGTAGAGGAGGAAATGAATATCATAGAATTCGTTTTGAGAAAATAAAAGTACTGGTAGGTAAAATTGAATTGGTTTGTGAAGATGTTTATGGACAGCAAAAAGTATTTATTCTTGAGCCAAATCAGGCGGTTTACCTCCCCCCGTTTATCCTTCATACTTATACAGTTTTGGTAGAGGGAACTGTTTTGAAGGTAACGGCTAGCACACTTTTTGACGCTGATGATCTGTGGACGCATGATACCTATCCCTTAGAATCATTTCGTGAGCTTCAAAAACAGTACAAGTCAAAAAAGGGCCTATGAGCCCTTTTAGATTTTTTATTACTGGTTGTTTATTTATTCAGCTAAGAGCCATTTCCATATTTATAATCTATACCAGTATAGCGTTAAGCTTTTATTAAAAGTTTACGGTTATACCGTTATACTTTTATTTTTATATTAACGTTTTAAAAATTATGTCAAATACGTAGTATGTGGATAACTTTTTGCTTGGCAGGTTGACGCCATTTTTTACATTTTCTATACTATAAGTGGTTATTTTTTTAAATAAAAAAGGAGGTCTATAATGACAGAGATTCGAAAGGAAGTAATAGAAGAACGCCTAGAGAAATGGAAGCAGTTTTTATATGATGGTAGAGACACGGGGTTATCTTTTAGAGAGAAAGCGGTTATAGATTCTATACAATATGAGGAAGTTTCTGAAGATGATAGAAATGATTTTAAGACTATAAGAGATATAGTTGAGATTGATGAGCTTACTGAGGATGAGAAGCTTGTGTTATGGAACCTAATCTTAAGAGATATAGCGGCATTGT
>JALLOP010000018.1 GCA_027718005.1 Patescibacteria group bacterium AH-259-L07
CTGATCAATTCTTTGTTTATAACTGACGGAAAATTCTTCTTTCCAATATAATCCAGATAACTTGACCAACGATAATCTTCTAAAAAATCATTCACTTTCTTCCAATTCTTAATTCCCTCCTCTTTCCAGTTACGTTCTATTAGTTCTATCGGATTAAGATGTATATATCGAGATAAATGCAGTAAATAATTTTCTTTATCAATATGAATTGCTTTATACCTTCCCTGAAATAACGATCCAACCCTATCATATTTAAGGTTAAAACTATTAGTATAGCCAGTACTTAATTTATGCATAAAGCGAGGAATGCCGCTATCTATCAACTGCTCTAAAATCAAATGATAATGATTCGGCATTAAACAAAAACAAATCATATTGACCAAACAATATTCGGGAGAATATTCGGGAGTTGAGCTCCCGATTTTAGTATTTTCTAAAAATTTATGGGCGTATTCGGTATTATTAAATTCGAAAAGGTCATGAATAAAGCGAATATAATCTTTCTCATTCATAAAAATATCTCGCTTTTCAACTCCGCGGTTATAAACATGATAAAATTGATTATTAACAAAGTTTACTTTTCTCATAATCAAAAAGTCTGCTAAATCTCTCAGAAAGCTCAAGAGGAAAGTCGGGAGTTGAGCTCCCGATTTTTGAGCTCCCGATTTTTATTTTACTATTAAAACAATCTATGTCAAGTTAATATACAATCGTGTTATTTAAAAGTTAAAAGAGGACAAAAATCGAGCGAATTTAAAAGTTAAAAGCGGACACTTTTAAAACTAACAATTAATTATGGTACAGTGATTGAGAGTTTACTCATCTAATTCGTTTTAACTCTCAATCATATGTCCAAACAACAATTGCACAAACGGTTTACCGCCGATCAGGTAAAGGCAATTATTGCCAAATATGAGGCGCGACACATTACTGCAAAAATGGCAATGCAGTATTTAAATATTGGTCATACGCGGTTCTATGAGCTGGTTGCCGCTTATGAACAAGATGCCGCAAACTTTTCACTCGAGTATCATCGAGATACACCAAGTAACAAGCTCGACAGTGCTATTGAGCAAAATATTCTCAAAGAATTAAAGTTCGAAAAGGAAAAGATTATTGACAACCCACAGGTGCCGACCACGCGCTACAACTACAGCTACATCCAGAATCACCTGAAACGTAAACATCAGCAGGACGTTTCAGTGCCAACCATCATCAGTCGGGCCAAAGATCATGGCTATTGGAAGAAAAAGCCACCTAAAAAGGTCCACGATCGCGAAGTCATTAGCAACTATGTCGGCGAGCTCTTACAACACGACTCATCACACCATTTGTTTGCCCCTGACGCCCTTAAAAAGTGGTATCTCATCACGAACATTGATGATTACTCACGCAAGCTCCTGTATGCTGATTTTTTGCAAAGAGAGAGCACCTGGGCCCATATTATGGCTACCCAATACATATTTTTGAAGTATGGGCTGCCCTTACACTATTATCTTGATCAACATCGTATTTTCCGCTATGTGAAAGATCGTGACAAGAACAGCCCCTGGGTAACGTATCAGAAGTTTACCGATGACGTGGCTACCCAATGGAAACAGATGATGAATGATTGTGGTGTCGATGTCATCTATGCCTTATCAGCGCCAGCAAAAGGAAAGATTGAGCGTCCGTATCGGTGGCTGCAAGATCATATCGTCAGAACGTGTGTACGCGAGGGCATACGAGATATTGAAGAGGGGAGGAAGATTCTTCAACATGAGGTTCGTGAATACAACAGCAAACGGGTTCACTCAACCACCGGAGAAATACCAGACATCAGATTTCGCCGAGCGCTCAAAGAAAAGAAATCTTTGTTTCGAGACTTTGAACTGCCACCACCCTTTCAATCAGTAAAAGATATTTTTTGTTTAAGAGTTGAGCGTACGGTTGATGCCTATCGCAAGGTTTCCATTCAGAAATGTGTGTTAAAAGTTCCGGGTGTTATGCCGCGACAAAAAGTGGAACTACGAATGTATCCTGATTTGGTTAAAGGGATCGTCGAGGTCAGATTCTGGCATAAGGGACACTTTGCAGGGTTGCAAAGGGTTAAAATAGAGGAGCTGCCTATTGTCCGCTTTTAACTTTTAAATTTTAAAAAGTGTCCGCTTTTAACTTTTACCTTACAGTTAATATACAATCGGGAGTACAATCGGGAGTTGAGCTCCCGATTTTTTAATAGCTGCAGGTAATGTTATCTCGGTAGCCAAACAGTATCTTTCTAGCCTAAGTCAATAAATAGAGTAGGAGGAGGGCTTCGCCGCTCCTCCGTACTATATAAATGGTTCGCTCGGTCGAGATAAAAGCAAGCTTTCATTTCTCCCTCGCTGCCATTTATGAAACAAATCCCGCGATCGTGCGGGATTTTCTGGTTCAAAATGATGAAATTCATACTATAAAAAGCAGCCAAACCTTATCTAATGATTATTTTCTTATCATCTTTTGCAAAGCTTTTGATTTTTTCGCCATGGCGGCGTAAACTACCTCTACTTCTTTGAATTTGAAAAGCAGGCTAAGAATAAAATAAAATGCAATGCCGCCAATTGCTGCAAGCAAGGTCTGCGTAAACACGCCGGTAAAGGTTTGCATATTTACCACTGATCCTACTGTATTTTTAATTATTTGAACAATGACTGCCATTAAAATTGAGACTCCGATAAACCGCGCTACTGAATACATGAGTTGCTTATGTTTTAAATGCACCACTTTTTTATCTAAATATACATACAACAGAGCAAACTGAACAATGGAAGCAATGGAGAATGCAAGCGCAAGTCCTTTAACGCCTAAAAAGTGAGAAAATACTGCTGCACCAATGGCATTGATGATAAAACTGATAAAGGCAATTTTTACTGGTGTTTTGGTATCCTGAGCTGCATAAAATGCTTTGGCAAAAATAGGAATCAAACTTTGGGCGAATAATGAAAGACTAAAAAAACCTAATGCTTGATACGTTAAAATTGTATCGCGCCAGGTAAATGCCCCCGCACCGAGAATTACCCTGACAATTTGCGCGCGCAATGCAATAAATAATATGGTGGTAGGAATAATAAGATAAAAAATCTGGCCAATAGTTTTTGAAAATTGCTTCCGAAATCGTCGATGATCACCAATAGCAAAGGTTTTACTCAACAGTGGAAATAAAGAAATTGCCAACGAGATACCAAAAATACTCACCGGCACATTTACTAAATTAAATGCCAAGTTATACACTGCCACTGCACCAATAGCTATAAAAGAAGCAATAAAGGTAACCACAATAAAATTTAATTGACTTACAATTAATCCGAAACACCTCGGCACCATTAACGTAACAATCCGTTTTAGGGCAGGATGGGTAATTTCAAACAATGGTTTCCATCGATACCCTGTCTTAATTAATGCGGGAACTTGAATTAAAAAATGCAGTGCTGAACCAAGGACCACACCCCATGCCAGACCGTGTACGCCCATTGTTTTAGTAAATATCACAATACCTATAATAATGCCAACGTTATACATCACGGGCGCTATACTGTAGGCTACAAATTTACGAAATGAATTTAATACACTCCCACAAACATTCGACAAGGTAAAAAATAAAATACCAATGAGCATGATGCGGGTAAGACTAATGGTTAAATCTTTCACGCCCTCGCTAAAACCAGGAACGAGAAATGGAATAAGGATTGGGGCTAATATAAAAAATAAAGCAGCAAAAAAGAAAATAATTAAAAACAATATATTTAAAACAGAATTAGTAATGCGCCACGCCTGCTCCTTGTCATAGGAAAAATGCTCTAAAAAAACTGGAATAAACGCGGCTGAGAGCGCACCTAATACCAGGGTATGAAAAATTAAATCAGGAAGACGAAACGCAGCATAGTATGCATCTAACACTTCACCGGCGCCGAACGAAGAAGAGAGTAATCGATCACGAAATAATCCTAAGAGTCGTGAAAAAATAGAAAAAAGAGCAATAATCATTGCTCCACCAGTGATCGTATTTTCAATATTATTTATCTTGAACATAATTTTTGACGAAACTTTTTATTTTTGATTTAAATTGATCTTTTGAAAAGGTGCGTGCATGATTTTGTATTGTTTGAGCATCAAACTCATTACTCTTAAACTTAATCACTGCCTCAGCCAGGCTTTCCCAGGTCTGCTCATTAAAAAATTTTCCTGTTTTACCATCAATGACTGTTTCCAGGGCGCCACCAGCTCGGTACGCAATAACCGGCCGACCAGCTGCCATAGACTCAATTGAGGTAATGCCAAAATCTTCTTCTTGGGGATGAATAAATGCCTTAGCGTTTGCCATATACTCGGCTTTTTTCCTATCATCAACAAAACCAATAAACTCAATGTGGGGGCCGGCAATACTTTTTAATCCCCGATCATCTCCTGTACCAATAATTTTTAATGGTATTTTCAGTTTATTAAAGGCCTTGATTGCTACATCAACCCGCTTATATGGTCTAAACCGAGACACAATCAAAAAGTAATCTTCTATTTTATCTGAAATATAAAATTTATCTGTCTCAACTGGTGGATGAATAACCGTATCTGGTTTTCGACGATAATATTTTTCAATTCGATGTGCAACAAAATCAGAATTCGCAATAATATAGTCAGGCCGTTGAGCAGCAATAAAATCCCATTGCCGTAACTGGGTTAAAATAGGAGGAAGTATTCTTTTAAACAATTTCTCAGCGCCTGATAACCCTTGTAAATACGTATATGCATCAGACCATAAGTATCGTGTTGGTGAATGAATATATGAGATATGAGTTGTATGTGGTTGTATAATCACTCCCTTACTATATGCTGAGCTATCTGAGATAACTATATCAAATTGGGACAAGTCAAATCGCTCAATTGCGGCAGGCATCAACGGTAAATACCAGCGATATTTTTTTACGGCAAACGGTAAATTCTGAATCGGAGACACTCTAATATCCCAATCTCTAAACATATTCCCCATAACTTTTTTATTATAAAATAAGGTGAAAACAGGTGCGTTTGGCCATATTTGGTGAAATGCCTCTAATACTTTTTCAGCTCCTCCGTATTGAGTGAGAAAATCGTGGATTAGTGCTACACGCATAAAATTATTTTAATACTTATGGACTCCCGACCTCCAACGGGAGGTCGGGAGTCGAAAGAAAGAGGATATTGGGTTAAAAAATCATGGACTAAAGCTACTCTCATAACGTATAAACTTATGAACGTATGAACGTAGGAACAAACTTAGACACCAACTTAGACGTCGGAGGTCTAAGTGGGTATGAGATTGCTTCGCTCGCTCGTTTCACTCGCTCGCTCGCAATGACAAAGGGGATGGTTCTTTCGTTCTTTAGTTTTTTAGTTTTTTAGTTTCCTTTTGTTCGTTTGAACAAAAGGAATTGGCTGGCAATAGCAATTGATGAATACGTGCCAACACCAATACCAACCATCATGGCAAGTACAAAATTTTGAATTGACGATCCACCAAATAAATAAATAACCAATAACACAAAAAGTGTCGTCAGCGACGTATTTAATGATCGCACAATAGTCTGGTTAAGCGATACGTTAATCGCCTCCTCCATAGTCTTAAACGAATGGGTTAATAAATTTTCTCGGATACGGTCATAAATTACAATGGTATCATTTACTGAATACCCCAACACAGTTAAAAGCGCAGTAATAAATGCCGTATTTATCTCCGCTCCTTTAAAATATCCCATAAGCGCAAAAAATCCTAGCAAAATTATAACATCATGAAATAATGCCAAGAGTGCACCTAAGCCATAACGCCATGACTCTCCTTTTTTTGCAATCTTAGATATTTTTCGAAACGCCCAGGCAATATAAAGGATAATCGCAATTAACGCTAATGCTATTGCCCATTGCGCTTTTTGCGTCAGCTCTTTGCCAATTACTGGCCCAATTGATTCAAACCGCACCTCTTCAGGATCATCTAAGGCAGTTAAAATCTCTTGATGTGTCTTTTCATCAACATCTTTAAATCGTATAAGATATCCTTTCTCTCCTGTTTCCTGAATCTTTGCCTTCCCTATTTCAAAATAGAATAAACGCTCTTGAATTTCATTGCTTGAAAGAGTCGCATCTGTGTATTCAATCTCCATCATAGATCCGCCTGTAAAATCAATACCTGGCTTGAGACCAAAAATAAGCAAAGACAAAATAGAAACAGTTAAAAGTGTTCCTGAAATTATGAAAAAGATATTGCGATGTGATACGAAGTTGAACATAATTGGTCATGAGAACATGAGAACATGAAAACATGGGAACATAACGCTAAGCAAAACTTTACTAAACAATGCTTTGGCATTGCAATGTTCAAATGTTCTAATGTTCAAATGTTTTAATGAAGTAAATCTTGTTTAAATATTTAATATGAAACTTTATCTATATCTATTTGGTCACGAGCTTCAAGAATGTCTTAGTTACCACAATAGCAGTAAACATACTAACTAAAATTCCAATACCTAACGTGAGCCCAAATCCGCGCACCAAGCCCGTTCCAAACTCATATAAAATAAAACACACAATCAACGTGGTGATATTCCCATCTCGAATTGCGGTCCATGCGTGCGAAATACCATCATCAATGGCCGCCTTTAATGGTTTGCCTAGGCGCTCTTCATCTTTAATGCGCTCAAAAATTAAAATATTGGCATCAACCGCCATGCCCAGTGATAAAATAAATCCTGCCACCCCTGCTAAAGTCACCGTAACGGGGACAAGTTTAAATAATGCCATGACAATCAAGGCATAGATAAACAGCGCCACAGAGGCAAGCAATCCTCGAAACCGGTACAATGATGTCATCAATATCACAATAATTATAAAGCCCAGGATGCCTGCCACAAAGCTTTTCTGCACTGAAATTTTTCCTAAACTTGGTCCAACATTTTGCTGACTGATAAGCGTAATAGGGACTGGCAGCGCTCCGGCAGCTAACCGTTGTGATAATTGGCGTGCCTCTACCAATGAAAAATCTCCAGTGATAACTGCGCGCCCGGTGGTAATTGCTTCGCGCACGTGCGGAATGCTCAAGGGGACATTATCTAAAAAAATTGCCACCGGCTTTCCCACATTTCGCGTAGTAATTTCACCAAAAAGCTTTGCACCCTCATCATTAAACTCTAATGATATTTCTGGCTGATTGGTCTGGGGGTTAAATGAAACAAATGCAGTTCTTAATTGCTTACCCGTGAGCCCAGTATACTGCCATTGAGCAATTGATTGTTTTGCTATCTCTTCTGTTAGAGTGGCAATTAAAATATGACTAGCTTTTACTTCTATTATTGGCTCTATTTCTATTTTTGATCCTTCTACGCCTTCTCCCTCTACTTCTGCTTCCTGTTGGATAACCCTTTCATCAGTTTTATAAATAATATGGTAGCCAAATTGACTTTGTACCAGCTCTTTTGTAATCTCTCCTACTGCTAAGTCCTCAAATACTGCTTTTTCAAACTCGGGGATCATGACTCCTTTGCCAAACCATCCTAAGTCTCCGCCTTGATCTTTTGAGCCAGGATCTTCTGAATACTGCTTCGCTAATGTGCCAAAATCAGCGCCCTCAACCAAAGCTTGTCCTAAGATATCCTGTGCGCGCTCTTTTGCTTTTTGATTATACTCCTCAACTCGTTGTTTTTCTTCTTGCGTAAGATCTCTGTCAGGTCCCTGCTCTTTAAATTCTAAAATAGGCGTCTCGCCAATCATTCCAATCGCCTCATTAACATCTTTGACGCCGGGGAGCTCGATAATGAGCCGCCATTTATCTTTTACTTTTGCGGTTTGAATCACGGGCTCAGTCACTCCAAAAATATTTACCCGGCGTTCTATAACATCGCGGACTCCTTCAATTGCTGAGGTTCGTTGATTTGAAGGAATATCACTCATGTCAGCAGAAAACATGAGCTGTGTCCCACCTTGGAGATCAAGGCCTAAATGTATAGATTGTTTTGAAAACCACGCATTGCCAGGAATCCATGACGGTAATTGCGGAATATCAACTAAAAGTGATAGTACGGCAATCACAAAGATAAAAATAAAAATTGTCCACAATTTATTACGTTGTTCCATGACTCCTCATTACTATGATATAAATCATTGTAACATTGCTAAAAATTTAGGCAAATGCGTATATATTAAAAAAAAGGAGCTGTACAGCTCCTTTTTTAATTGACAAAGGTCAACCAACGTATGTATCTCCCATCTCTACCCTCTACAATATCCTTGTAAAGTTGTGCTAATCGCCTGGTGACCTTTCCTGGTCTTCTGTTCCCGATTGCGACGCCGTCTATTTCGCCAACGGCAAGAATTTTCATAGCTGTTCCACACACAAACACCTCGTCTGCCTCTCTAAAAAACTGAATACGTAAATCTTTCTCCTCTACCTGAAATTCGATATCTCGGGCTACTATTATCAAGGTATCACGTGTAATTCCTGGCAAAATACTGCCAAGTTTTGGCGTATACACCACTCCGCCTTTCACTGCAAAAATATTCTCAACAGAGGCTTCCGCAACGTATCCGTCTTGATCAAGAAGAATGGCATCTTCAAACCCTGACTCTTTTGCCTCATGAAGCGTAGAAAATGAATTTACGTAATGGCCAGAGATTTTGGCATTTATATCGATTGAACGGGGGTCAAGGCGTCGATAGGGAGAGGTTTTCACTCGTAAGAATTCTCTCGACGGATTGGGCCAGGGGAGCACCGCAATCACCCCCTCAATCACGGAATCACGGACCTCCAAGCCAATCGTTTCTCCGCCGTAGAAAAAGCAGGGGCGAATATATCCTCCTTCCATACTATTCCTACGGATAAGCTCTTTGATGATTTCTACTAACTCCTCAAGAGAATACTGAATTTCCATACGCACCACTTTTGCGGAATACAATAAACGCTTGAGGTGCTTTCGCAGCCGAAATATAGCCGGACCGCGATCTGTATGGTAAAACCTGATACCTTCAAATGGTGCAAGGCCGTAATGTAATGCTTGCGAAATCGGGTGCATTTGTGCTTGTTCCCACGGCATAAATTCACCGTTGAACCAAATGACTCTTGATTCTTTCATTTCCGACATCCTCCTTGTTGTATACGTACATCTAGTGCTACTCTATCACATTCTGCCGAATCTGTCAATACTTACTTACTCCGCGACTTTCGATGCTTGTCTAAAAGCCAGGAGCTTGATTGAACTTTACCGCCGCGGCCTACATTAAATATCATTTTACATCCTATTTTTTTACACGTTGCAACTTCGGGAATATTTTCTCGCGTCCGATCCCCGCCATTGGCAAAAATATCAGGGCGTATGAGTTCAAACTCTTTACACACGCTCATATCTTTGGGGTCTTTAGGATGCTGCGTCAGGACAACCTCATCAACGCTGGCAAGTTCCTCAATAATTTCTTTTCGTTCCGCCTCTGGCATGAAAACATGACCTTTTTTCTTTATAAGCCAATTATCATTATTGAGAATGACAATAAGCTTGTCGCCAAGTTTACGCGCTGCTCGAAACAAACGAACATGTCCAATGTGAATTGGATCCCAGCCTCCACTCACTACAACTACAATTTGTTTTTTAGCTTTAGATTTCATACAAATCTTTTGATTTCTTTTATCAGCTGAGATTTAAAATCTTTTAAAATTATCTGGTGACTCCGCGGGAGCAAGTCAGAAAGATCTGCTTTAAAATTTATTTCTTCTTTTTCTAGGGCTTGTAATGCTTTTTTAAACTGATTTTTATCTACATATCTATGGAGCTCTGGATGTCTGAGAAAAAAATATAAATCATAATAGTCTCTTGGCTTGCCTCGATTCAATAAAGCGTCCATCTTCCCTTTGACCATTGCCACAGGTGGTAGGGAGATAATAGTATACGGCGGCACATAATCATTAATAATAGTGGTAATTTCCTTGCCCGACCCCTTAGCTCTTCTCAGAGATACCTCGAATTTCATGTCTTCTATAAAGTCATACAGTTCGTAATGAATGATGCCTAAATAGCCGCCTGTTGTTGGCCCAGCTCTTCGAAGATCCACCTGTATTCCATGTTTTTCTATTTCTGAAAGAGTATTTATAAATAAACTCTCTATTAGCTCGTGATGAAAAATATTCTCGCCGGTAAAATCAAGATCTTCGGAAAATCGAGGACTCGAATAAACAAATCGCAACGCTGTCCCGCCTTTAAATAATAATTTCTCTGCCTCTGGCAATTTATATAAGAATGACAAAAATAAATGTTGGATGTACTCTCGCGCAACATTTTTTTCCATGGTTTGAAATTTGTTAGTAAATTCTTTGAGGCTTTCTAAAGTCAGCATATATTTTTTTTATTAAGGTATTCATTTTTGGCTGTCTAAATAATTTAACATAGTTTACTAACTTAGTTTTTTTTATTTTACGTAAATCTAACCTCTCATAATGGAGTCCTCGTCTTTTAAGTGCAACAAAATATAAATAATCTGCTAATGCTTTTTCTGGTTCAGCAATTAAAATAGTGCTGCCTCTATGGCTTATCGGCTTATAACCAGTATAAACTTCTTTTTTAATTTTATGATACACAAAACGAATATTCATGGCGTTAAACTCTTTCGTGCCTTTAGGCGTAGCCGAGGTAACACTATATATTGTCTCAGGAATAATCCCATAAAATGAAAGTGCTGTATCAAAAGAAATATATGAAGGGGTATAAAGACGATTTGCAATTCGATAATGACTAGCAGGGTTGTCAGTTAATGTATACAATCCATTGCGAAGCTTTATAAAAAGCCCATCTTTTACATGCGTTTTAATAAACCACTTAGTAGCATCTTGAGATACATCAAAAACCCTTCTAAATTCTAAAGGAGTAAAAAGAGTTAATTTTTTTTGTTTTAATATTTTAGCTACGTGATGTGGCTTTAATTTTCGATGCATATTTATATTTGCGAAAAGGGAGTAATAACTACTAAAAAGAAAACGTCTTTAGTTCATTTTAGCTTT
This sequence comes from Patescibacteria group bacterium AH-259-L07, assembly GCA_027718005.1. Lineage (GTDB taxonomy): Bacteria > Patescibacteriota > Patescibacteriia > UBA2591 > UBA6264 > JALLOO01. The sequence continues at coordinate 11,027 of JALLOP010000018.1, forward strand.
TCTAAAGACATTGTCAATATGGTTAAAATCCTCGCCTGTGGATAAAATTATAAGAACCTTCCTCACTTCGTTCGGAAGAACCTTGAAGTTTGAAAGGGATGATATTTTTATCCAAACTTTAAGAACCTGCTCATCCCTCACCCGGTTCGCTGGGTGAAAGGATTCGCAGAACCTTGAAGTTTATAAGGTTTACTATTTTATTGCTAAATTATAAAAACATCTCATTCCATTATCTCATAGCTGTATAATACTAAATTTCTATTTCTTTGCCCCTGCCAACCAATTTTATCTTGCTATTTCTTATAAGGAGAGCTTGCTCATCAGTAAGTATTTTAACAGGATACCTTGATTTTAAAATCATCTGCTGCAATAAACTCTTATATTCTGACCTATAATGCGCGGTTATTAAAAATGGCACTAAATTAAGAGCAGTAAAATCAGTAACGTCAAACCGGTTGTATTTATCTTGATGTTTCCACGCAGCCATTTCAATGGTTGGGCATGCAATATAAGTACCCCCACTTGAGCCTATATACACAATGCCACTTTCTATTGCTTCTTTTATTACCTTATCAAACCCGCTCTCACGAACATATTTTAATAGATAAAACGTATTGCCGCCATCAACATATACTGCGTCTTTATTTTTTAGTATATCACGTAATTCTTCTTCACTTTTCCCCTTAATATCTATTTCCTCAAAATTATATCCTTGTTCAGTCATCTTTTGTTTATGTCTTTGTATATACGTTTTATCATCAACGCCACCTGACGCAGTGGTGACATATGCAATTTTAATTTGATCAAGCGGTTTTGAAAATGCTTTATATTTATTCAATATTTTAAATCCGTGCTCTATAACAAAAGAACCGCTTGACGCTAATAATAAGGTTTTCATAAGCCATCTTATTCCTCTTCTTTGTCCGCTATTTTCAAAATATTTTTTAAAATAAGGGGTGATTCTCGTACGAGAAAATGTCCGGCATGGGGGACCACAATAAGTTCCGCGCCTAATAATTTACGCAATATTTCTCCACTTTCAAGCGGCACTAAATGATCATTATCTGAATGAATTACAATAATTTTGCCCACTCTCTCTTTTATTTTTGCATAATTAACCGATTTTTCAACAAAATCATGAAGCCAGAGAAGATGATCAACCGGTGAAGGTAATTCTGAAAACCCTGCAACTAATATAGTACCGCCTATTCTCTGATCTTTATCAAGTGATTCTAAAAATCGTAAAATTGTAATAACGCCCAAACTATGGCCAACTAAATATGTATTGTTATCCACTTTACCAACAATTTTTTGTATATACGAAAGCCACGCATCAAAATCAGGCGTAAGCGTATTGGGCATTTGTGGCACGGTAACAATAAAACCGCGACCCGCCAATTGCTTTTTTAACCACGGAAACCAATTAGAATCAGGCGATGCGCCCCATCCATGAATAATAAAAACATGCTTTAAATTTGCTCTTTTATTTACCATTTGGATGACAAAAATTTATGTCGTCTTAATGTCGTCTCCGGGAGACGGATTTAATTTCTTTTAAAATTTCAAGATAATTTTTAGTAGTTGACTGATTCCAATCAAGTTCTAATAATTGTGCTAATTCATTGATTCGCTTCTTTGATGCTTCAATCTCAACAAAATAATTATTTTCTAATTTGTCTAACTCAACTACTGCATCTGGCAACTTCCAATGTTCACGATATTTTTTATATTCAAACCACTGAACAAATCCAAGCCTTTTTAAAATCTCTTTTGCAATTCTGATATCACTTATCTCAACTTGATACTCGTCACTAATTTTATATTTTTTGTCATGATGAGCTGATTTATCCTTAAACGTCAGTCTTGCTTTATCCTGCTTTTTTATTCGCAATACCTGTTTATTTTTCTTTAATCTATATTGCGTCGTATCAAAAAAATAACTGTGCTCCCTGCCCTTAAAATCAAGTTTGGCTCCTAATTTTTTAAGCTTTGGGCGAACACTTTTAAAATTATCAACTTTAAATTTTACCTCAATTTCTTTCATAATTTTTATACTTTTCTGTATCTTGTGGCTCTGCCTGCGCCGATACGTTCAACCAACTTAAGTCGCGTTAATACATTTACTGCCTGATTAACTGTTGGGCGAGCAACCTTTGTTTTTCTGGCTATCTCACCAGGCGATGCCTCGCCTGCCTCTCTTATATACCGTAAAACAGCTAACTGCTTTATTGATAAAAGTTTTTCAATATTCTCCCGCGAGAGTAACTCAATCGCCATCTGTGACTGCTTTAAAAATATAGTTAAAAAGAAATCAAGCCACGAAATAATATTTTCACTCCGTGCCTTAAACGTTTTCTGACTCTTTCGCAGAGATAGATAATATTCTGGCTTATTATCTTCAACAAGTTTCTCATGAGAAATATATGGCATATATAAATAACTACTCTTGAGTAAAAGCAGGTTGGTAAGAATACGAGAAAGCCGACCGTTCCCATCTTGAAACGGATGAATATTAAGAAACTCAACAAGAAAATTTCCAATAATAAGCAAGGGGTGATGTTTTTCCTCTTCCAAACTTTCCTGGGTCCACTCAACCAGTTCCTGCATCTGTTTTGGCGTAAGATATGCTGGTGTTGTATCAAAAAGGATGCCAATTGATTCGCCTGCTTTATCAACCATATGCACTTTATTTTCTCTTTTTTTATACTCTCCTCTATGCCGCTTATCTTTTTCAACATACTTAAGCAGCTCTTTATGGAAATGTTTAATAGTACTTTCACTAAAACTGATATACTTCCATGCTTTAAATACATTCTGAAGCAATTCATAATATCCTTTTACTTCTGCTTTATCGCGCTCGGTAAACTTTTGTATGGAAATACCTCGCATTAACTTTTCAACATCTTCGTCAGCAAGTCGTGCGCCTTCGATGCGTGTTGAAGCTCCTGTAGAAGTTATGAGCACAGACTTTTTAAGACGTCCTAAAATCTGTGGACTTAACTGTGCTCCGGTAAGCCACCCTCCTTTTAATTCATCAATTTTAGTAATTTTTGACCAAATTTTATCAGGAACATTTACAAGTCGTTTATTAAAATGATTGTTTTTTATCATAGTACTAAAAATTAAAAATCTTATATTTTAACTATATAAGATTATATAAGATTAGAAATTATTGTCAATGCTTTATCCTACGCCCTTAATAGAATATATCTTAAACAACGGCCCTTGATTAGAATCGTATATATGTAAGTATATACGATTATATATGATTATATACGTTTTGTCAAATGTGGATAATCTTTTAAGCTGTTAATATGGTTTAGTTGAGTTTTTGTCCTATACCATATTAAGAAAATGCTATAATACAATGACTTATACACAACATTTATGGACAGGGTTTTATAACATGATATACTTACAGTGTTGTTCTTAAAACTTTAAAACAAAAGGAGAAAACATAATGGAAAGTTGTCCAAAATGCAACCAGCCCTTAGAGTATTATTATGATAAAGAAAAAAATCCACATCTCCATTATAATACCCCTTATTGCAAGAATTGCGGCTATATGCAGTGCCCCATGTGCGAAAATGAACTAACCGAAACGGGCCGGCGAGCCTCTGGCCATGCTGATTTTAAAATTTATGAATGCAACAAATGTGGTCATTGGGAAGAATACTATTGCTAGTTCTTTCTTTCTAAAAGGCCTTCTCGAAGAAGGTCTTTTTTATTTTCCATGATATTTTTCTTTACTTCTTATTTCAGTCGCCAATGCCACGGCTCAAATATTACTCCCTGATTGTTATTCTTTGGATAAGAAAGATAAAATCCAAATTTCTTGGCATTTTTATGCAACCATCTATATTCTCTCGTCCTCTCAAACCCAAAAGAACTTTCATCACTTGGAATTCCTTGCTCTTCCATAAAATCTACAGCTGGCTTTAATGGATCACCGTGTTCGCTGTAACCGGGCAACGCAACGCGCTTTATCGTTTTATTAAAATTCCAGTTATAAAACTTTAGATAGTAAAAAAAGATATGGAGTTGGTAAGCAGGCGAACGATAACCTGATTCAATCAAAAGGTTTTTCCCTAAATCGTTTTGTAGGGCCTGATTAAGCTTACGAAAGGCTCGGTATGTAGATCGTGGTATATATTGGATGGCAATTCTTTTTAATTCTCCTTTTTCTTTATATTTCTGATTCCTGAGAGCTATAAGATTTTTAGGTACGGGCTTAATCCCTACACGCCTCCCCTTAAAGCCATATTTTTGGGGATCAATAGCAAAAATCTTTTTACAAAATACTACTTCTTTTTGGCTTAGTAAACTATAAAGCTGGGAAAGACTGACCAGACGAATCTTATTATCCTTTTTAGTTTTCTTCTTATCTAACTTCTCCAAGAGAGAACTTATAATTTTTTTCTCGGTGTTACTTATTCTCATATCATTTCCATGACATTTTTTAAATGAATTTTGACTTATCCCCAAGTCTGCCTATTGACAAAATTTTATAATATTATATACTTATAATGTTGTTCTTCAAATTTTAAAAAAATTAGGGGGAAAAATGACAAGAAATATTGCTCTTTTCTCAGTTCGCCTTGCAGTCAAAGATGGAAAGCCAAATGAAAGAATAGCGCGTCGTCTTCAATTTATTCCAGGAGCAATGGATATAGAACAATTTAATGCAGGATCTGTCCAATATGGTATGAATCTCATTATTCCGCTTGCTGTTTCGGCTGATTTTGACCTTTATGAAGAAAAAATTGATGCTATAAAAGATCATCTAGATATATTCTTTCAGAACTATATTCCTGAAGCTGGTATTTGCGAAGTTCGCATGCGTCACATGAGATGGATTGATGATAAAATTTATTCTTAAAAAAGCACTCCCACGCCTCGAGCGTGGGGCTTTTTATTTTAATGTCGTCTCCGGGAGACGTATTTATTAATACTAATCTTTGATATTGCCATGCTTATCAAACCATGCAGGGATATGTTTCTCAACAAGCTCTTTCATAGTATCAACCCTATTTTGTGCTTCCTCTAAACTTATTGAGGGGAAATAATAATATTCATCTGGATATTTAGTGTGTGCATCAGGAATCTCAAAATGTAATGTATCTCGAATGCCACGCACTAATGCTTTTTCTTTTTGTTCATCAATCTCTTCTGGAGAATCTGCTCGACGCGCATCTCTTGCCATACGTCCAATATCGTATTGTTTTGAACATGACGTAATATCTGGTTTCTCGCCTTTTTTAAGTTCTTGCTCAGGGCAAATACCAACCTCAATATCGTATTCATGCGCAGTATACGGATTTCTCCAAAGATATACCATCTGCCATTGATCTCCTGATTTGCGCGTCCATAAAGAATATCCTTGTTTTTTAAACCCAGCAGGCTTTAATGATTCAGTAAGCATCTGCACTAACATTTTTCTGATTTGTTTTCTTTTTTCCTTTTCTGCTTCATGATCAAATGAGGGCTCATAAACTTCTGGCTTTTCTGTATTAAATCTTTCTATATTTTTGTTCATAAATTTTTAAAATAAAATTTTGACTTATCCCCAACAGTAAGTATTGACAGAATCGTAATTTTGTGCTAAGATTATAAGTAATCAAGTCATGGTGACTTAATGGAATTACATTGAACTTAGGAGGTAAAAAATGAAAAAGGCACAAAAGGTAGTACATATCGCGACGCTAATGGCTCTCGCCGATGAAGGAGACGTGATAGTGGCAGCAGAATACATCAAACAGGAGGTTGCTGAGATCAATGCCCTTGGGTGGACCGTCAATAGCATGATTCCTCTGTCGTATGCCTACCCCCCTGAAAATAGTGCTTCTCGCCGCATGATCGTCACCGACATCGCTCTGCTTATCTCAAAACAAGCAGACAATGAATAAATGGACTGAGCAGGCCCACTGCTCCCGCCGACAACGGCGGTTTTTTTTATTCCCCTACGCCCCGTGGCATTTCTTGTATTTTACTGGTTTGCCAGTTTCGGGATTAACTTTTCCGCAGGGGCAGGGGTCATTGCGGCCTACCTTGACTTTTGAAACCCGGTTTCCCACAGCAAGTGTGTGAAACCGGGTTTCTTTACTTGGAGACTCATTTGGAGACTCGGTCTCCAACGGGAGACCGAGTCTCTCATGGACATCAGGTGTTTTCTTAGTAGTGGTTTTTTGAGCGCCGGACAATCGCATTTCTTGTCCGCCTAAGTTTTGTGGAGCAAAATTTTGGCGGGCTTGTCGAGGGCGTTCTGGCACTTTTTCTACCCCGTTAGAAGTAAGTCCCGACGTGTCGGGACTGCCGAATCCTTGATTCGGACTTCTAACGGGGTCTACCATCCCTACCTTATATATAGAAAAGGCTACCTGCTTGTTCACTGCACCCATTAATTCTTGAAATTTTTGATATGATTCTTTTTTATACTCAACCAAGGGATCGCGCTGACCATAAGCGCGCAGACCAATCCCGCCTTTTAAATTCTCAATTATTTGTAAATGATACAGCCAATATCGATCAATGCTTTGTAAAATAATGGACTTTGCAATAGGAGTCATAATTCCTTTTGGCGGTTTTTGAAGACCTAATTGCTCTCGCGATTCTGCTATTTGTTGCTCTAAACCATCATATGCGTTCGTTGCAAGCTCCACTAAATACTTTATTAATCGATTTCGGGTATATTCATCAGACTTTTTATCACCCGCTTGTTTATATATATCAGTAAGTGCCTCGCCTAAATCATCAGGTGCGGTAAAAATATTTCTTACTACCTCAACGATCTTATCAATCTCCCACTTTTCCCCGGCTCCCCGCTCTCGGCGCGTAGCCGGGGAAGACGGGGGAAGGTCTTGTGTATGAAACCTAACGACTTTTGTTAATTCCTGCTCTACTATAGTTAAAACTTCATCTCGCAATTCATATTCTGTCATGGTAAGGATTTTTTTCCGTTTACGATAAATTGCTTCCCTATGCTTGCTTAATACATCATCGTATTCTAATAAATGCTTACGCGTATCAAAATTAAACCCCTCAACTTTTTGCTGCGCTTTTTCAATAGAACTTGATACAACTTTGCTTTCAATTGGCATATCTTCTGGCACTTTTAATGTTTGCATAACAGATGACAGGCGCGCGCCACCAAAAATACGCATTAAGTCATCTTCTAATGATATAAAAAACTGGGAAGAACCTGGATCGCCCTGACGGCCGCTTCTTCCGCGCAATTGATTGTCAATTCTACGCGCTTCGTGCCGTTCAGTGCCAATAATATGAAGTCCGCCTAACTCTAATATTTTTTTTTGCTCATCTTTATTCAGTGGATTCCCCCCTAAAATAACATCAACCCCGCGACCTGCCATATTAGTCGCAACAGTGATTGCACCGCGCTTCCCCGCCTGGGCAATGATCTGCCCCTCTCGTTCATGATTGGTTGCATCCAAAACCTCACATTGCAAGCCTTCGCGTTCTAATAAATCCTTAATTATTCTATTTTTTTCAATTGCGCCTACGGTTTGCTCGCCAATGGTAAACCCACCCGTCCCAATTAAAATAGGCTGTCCTTTTTCATGTCGTTGTTTTACCTCATTAACAATGGCTTTAAACTTTGCCTCTTTAGTGCGGTAAATTCGATCTGACAAACTCTTTCGTATCATTTCCTTATTGGTAGGAATCACCACTACATCAAGATCATAAATTTTATGAAATTCTTCCGCCTCAGTTACGGCCGTGCCGGTCATACCTGAAAGCTTTTCATAGTAGCGAAAATAATTTTGAAACGTAATCGTAGCTAACGTTTTTGACTCTTTTTTAATATCAACATTTTCTTTTGCCTCAATCGCCTGATGAATTCCTTCTGAATACCTTCTGCCATGCATGAGACGCCCGGTAAACTCGTCAACAATAATAATCTCATTGTCTTTGATAACATAATCTCTGTCTTTTTGAAAAAGCGTTTGTGCTTTTAATGCCACATCAATATGGTGAATTGAGGTAAAGTTATTATTCTCCCAAGGATCTTCACCTAAATATGCGGTCATTTTATTAACCCCGCCCTCAGTTAACATAACGGCACGCATTTTTTCATCAACCGTATAATCTTCATTTCGTTTCAGCCCTTTAATCAATCGTGCTAATTTATAATACAAATCTGCTGATTCTTCAGCTGGTGCTGAAATAATCAAAGGCGTTCGCGCTTCATCAATTAAAATACTGTCAATTTCATCTATAATGGTATAGTGAAGTTCGCGTTGGATAATACTATTGATATCATGGGCGAGGTTATCGCGCAAATAATCAAATCCAAACTCATTATTGGTTCCATAGGTAATATCTGCTTGATATGCTTGTTTTCGAGAGATTGGCCGAAGATAAGAATCTTCGACTCGAAAACTGCCGGTCTCATCCCGCTCCTCATCTACTTCATCTAGAGGCTTGTCTGCTGAAGTTTTGACATAGGACGGATCATATATATAGGCAGTATCATGAGCAATACACGCTACTGATAGTCCAAGTGCATGATAAATCTGACCCATCCATACGGTATCTCGTTTTGCTAAATAATCATTAACGGTTATCACATGAACGCCTTTCTCGTCTAGCGCATTTAAATATACCGGCAGTGTTGCTGATAAGGTTTTCCCTTCTCCGGTTTTCATTTCCGCAATTTTTCCCTGATGCAGCACTATACCACCCATTAATTGCACATCATAATGGCGCTGTCCCAACGTTCGTTTTGCTGCTTCGCGTACTAATGCAAATACTTTGGGTAGTATATCGTCTTTTGCTCTACCGTTTTTGAGTTGAGTCTGAAACTCTTTGGTTTTTTTAGTTATACCTTTGTCAGATAGTTTCTTAAATTTTTCTTCTAGTATATTAATAGCCTCAACCAAGGGCTGAAGCTTTTGTAACTCTTTTTCATTGGGATCACCAAAAATTTTAGATATAATACTCATATCTCTACTCTATCAAATTTAGAATAAAAAAACAAGCAACAATGCCCGTTTTTTGATT
>JALLOP010000019.1 GCA_027718005.1 Patescibacteria group bacterium AH-259-L07
GCTATACTATTTAAAGATAATAATTTTATAAGAACCATTCCTCGCTCCGCTCGGAAGAACCTTGAAGTCTGAAAGGAATAATATCTGTATCCAAACTTTAAGAACCGTTCCTCGCTCTGCTCGGAAGAACCTTGAAGTTTGTGAGGAGTGATATCTGTATCCAAACTTTAAATTTATTATGTTTAAATTCTTACAAAAAACATATAAATGCCCAGAATGCGGTGTTTTATATAAAGAAAAAAAGTGGAAAGATAAGTGTGAGGCATGGTGTAGGGAACATAACAGTTGTAATTTAGAAATAATTAGACATGCAGTAAAGACAAAATAAAAAAAATAATCCCGTTCTTATGTATTCATAGCATTCTTCTCCCGAGGCGCTGTGTCCGTCCTTTGGCGGAGATCAGCCTTGGGCTGAGACTATGTTCGTAGGTCGGGATTATTTTATTTTGTTTTAAGTTTACGCGATATCATCAGCAGAGCCACAAGGGTAAATACCATGAATGACATCAAGGGTATCGTAATAAAGTTGAATTCAAAAATAAGTCTTTGTACACAAGAGAGTGATGGATCTGTGCCTGGGCATAAAAAATTAGGTGATCCGCTCATTTGAATATAGTAATGAAGTATAGCTATAATGGCTCCGCCAAGAGAAAGGGAAAGTACATAGTCAGTAACGCGCTTATCTTTTTTTATAACTGCGATTGCTAAAATAAGGGCAAGCGGATACATAAAAACGCGCTGAAACCAACATAGTTTGCACGGGATAAACCCAATAAGTTCAGAATAAAGAAGAGATCCTATTACGGCCCCTAACGATACTATACATGCAAGCTCTATTGCATATTTTTTTATAAATGGTAAAAATCGCTTTTTAAACAAAGGGGCGAAAAAACATAAGATAATAAAAATGATGCTAGCTCCTGCTATAATGGTAAGGAAGGCAAGTATTTTAGCATAAATGGAGATAAAAGGGTCCATAAAGTTAATGATTGATTAATAATAATTATCCGGAAGCGTACAATCAGTTTTTTCGGCGAGTATTTTAAGAGATATCTCGCCGCTCAAGCGTGATTCATCAGCAAATTCCCACGTGGGGTAGCCAGTAATATTTTGGGATTTGCATTGAAATGTTTGGCTTCTGCCATCAGGCGTTGAGCATTCAACATAGGGAAGATATTTTTTAGAAGCGCCAAACATTTGTTCTTGATTTTGGCAATGCGGACACCAAAAGGCACCATAAAAGACTGCCCCTTTTGCTTTTAAGCATTTTGCAAATTCATCTAATTTGCCTGGTTGTTTCCCTTTTAACGTTAACGTAATAATACCGCCAATAACAACAATAATAACAGTGGTCCATATTACACATTGTTTTATTTTTTTATTCATGGTACTATAATTGTAAGTTTAAATGATATGCTTGTAAAGTATGAATATATTATTGCTAATCATTATTGCTACTGTTTTGATAAGTTTTATTGCTTTTGTGGGAGCATTCACTTTATTTTTAAAAGAAAGATTATTAAATAAAGTTCTTCTCGGGCTCGTTGCTTTTTCAGCAGGTGCATTAATTGGCGGTGCGTTTTTGCATCTTATCCCTGAAACAATTGAAATGGTTGAGGAAAGTAGAATTTTGACCATTTTTTTATATGTAATTATCGGGTTTTGTACTTTTTTTATTTTAGAAAATTTTATTTCTTTTCACCATCATATTGTCAGAGGACATGAGAAACGGGAACCGTTTTCTTATCTCGTTTTGATTTCAGATGCAATACATAATTTTTTAGACGGGCTTATTATCGCCGCTTCTTTTATTGCAGCTATTCCTACAGGAATCGTAACAGCGTTGGCAGTAGGACTGCATGAGATTCCACAGGAAATTGGTGAGTTTGGTATTTTGGTTTATGGTGGATTTAAAAAAACACGAGCATTAGTTTTAAATTTTATCTCAGCGAGTACGGTGATTTTAGGGGGGATAGTTGGTTTTTTTCTTATCGGGAAAGTAGAGCAATCAATTGTATTTCTTTTGCCATTTGCGGCAGGCAACTTTATCTATATTGCTTCATCAGATTTGGTGCCTGAAATTAAGCATAGGGTAAATATTGGCGCATCAATTATTCATTTTTTTATATTTCTGCTCGGCATTGTACTTATGGCACTTTTAAAATTTTTTGTGGGAGAATAACGTTTGTTTAATTTTAAAGACCCGACCTCCAAGCGGATGTCGGGTCTTTCATTTCTACAAGCTAAAAAGCTACAAGTCCCGATTTCTACTTTTTAAATAAGATTAAGGAAATCGGGATCCCGACATTAGTCGGGACTACCAGCTAGTTAAGTTTGTTAAGATAGTCAACCGCACTAAGGACCGCACAAACTCCTTGTCCTGAAGCAATCGCAATTTGTTTAAAGGGAATATCGGTTATGTCTCCGGCTGCGAAGAAGCCCGGCACATTGGTTCGAGATAATTTGTTAACAATAATCGCGCCATAATCGTCTTTCTTAACATCGTCAGGAACAAAATCGCTGTTTGGAATCATGCCGATGTGTATAAAAACTCCACCAACTTCCAGCGTATGTTCTTTACCCTCTTTATCTTTATACTTCAATCCTTTAACAAAATCATTTCCAAATATTTCAGTGGTCAAAGCATTGTAGATAATTTCAACGTTATCTGCTTTTTTAACCTTATCAGTCAGTGTTTTGTCACCAATAAAATCAGGATTTTTATTAATGACGTACGCTTTTTTTGCAATATCATTTAACATCAGTGCTGACTCTTTTGCTGAATCACCGCCGCCAACAGTGGCTGTTACTTTGCCTGCGAATAAGGGCGCATCGCAGACTGAGCAATAGCTTAGTCCTTTATTTTTATATTCTTTTTCTCCTGGTATTTGTAATTCTCGCGGGTGAACACCAGTGGCAATAAGGACGGTTTTTGCCTGATATTTCATTTTGTTCCCATTTTTATCCACCATAGCTTCAAATGAGCCATCAGGAAGACGACGGATGTGCCCTACCTTAATACCTGTTTCTGGGATGACGTTATAGAGTTTAAGATGTTCTTGAAATTTTTCTGAAACACGGACGCCATCAGTGTGCCCCCATCCAGGAAAGTTGTCAACAATACCAGAGGTTGCCACTTCGCCGCCAGTATCATACGTAATAATTTTAAAGTTAAGCTTTCTTCTGACAGCATAAATACCAGCTGAAGCTCCAGCTGCTGACGCACCAATAATAAGTAAATCTAACATAGTATACTAATTTTAATCTAAATTACAAAAAAGACAATTAACGCTATTATGATTAAGGGAAAATAGAGGAGGGCTATATGAAGTTTGAAAAATTTTTTAAGCGATCCAGCAATACGCCGGGAATGAAGCGGCAAGTCAGGAGCAAAAAAATTTTCTGGCCAGGATGAGGTTTGAAAATATAATTTTAAACCGTGCGCAGTCTTATTTCGCCGCTGTTTATAATCTTCGCGGAAGTTTTTATTAATGGCGTCAAGCCACCAGAAAATTAAAACAACAAAAGCGCCTAAGAGCAGAGCCTCTTTTTTCCCCGCTTGAAATGTCCATCCCATGATAATAGTCCACAAGGTTACGGTCCATGTTCTTATTTTAACAGACAGGCCGTCATATTTATCCATCTGTCCTTGCGTTAATTCAAGTTCAGTTTTTGCCAAATCATATTTATTTTCTTCAGACATAAAATTTATAATCTACACTTAGTTTTTTTATTTATATAAGCGTGAGGCTATGACAGATGCTAAAAAATACTCAGAAATTTGTTCTATTTGATTGTTGATTTGGAAATCAGGATTCAAGATTCTGCCAGTCTTTTGGTATCCTATATTTTATATCTAAGATTTTAAAATTAACGATTCGATCCATTCTAAAGTTGCGCATTGCCTGACGTAAATGGCAAAAGCCGATAACATAACCACCGTTAATCTCATAAATATCCACTTGTCTTTTTTTCAAAAACGCTTCCCCGGCTCGAGTAGCAGCCGATTCATAATCCATTTCAAGTCTCTTTTTTTGTTCAAATGCCTTGGTAATATCTTTTTCCAGAGTTTCATCAACGGTAAAGTGTTTTTTACTGCGGTAGCGAGGGTAATAATTGTCATTAGAATTTCTTTTATTATAAAGTTCAGCAATTCTTATCTCAAGAGCGTTGATTACTTCTTTGGTTCGCTGTTGGCAGTATTCTAAATGTTCTTCAGCCATTAATTCCTTAATCTTTTCAATAACACCACTTTCATCGTCATTTTCAGTTAATTCTCCAATTGCCTCTCTAACCAGAAGAGACTGGTACATATCTATTAATTCAAACGTATCAAGTTTTAGTTCAACATGTTCTGTTTCCTTGTTTTGTGTTTTAGTTGAAGCAGAGCTAAAAAATTCAGGAAATTGCCAATTAACCATAACTGATTTTTTCCCATAATTTGAATCAAAATAAATTCTTCCATTTTGACGACCAACGTTTAAAATATCACGCGTAATTTTAACGTCATCTAAACAATACTTTTTAAGTTCTTCTAACCTACCTTGACGAAATAATCTAATGGCTTCTAAGCCGTCTCCGCTCTTGCCATAGCCTAAAGTGGCTAAAGCCACACTCTGTAAACTTACGCGATGACCAACCTGCTGTTCAATCTCTTGCATAATGTCTAAGCTTGGCAGCGTTCGGGGATCAAAGGTTAGATAAGGAGCGAGTACGAAATAATCAAATTTTCGCGTATTAAAACCAACCACCAGACCTGCCTCTTGTAAAATTTTATTGAGTTTGCCAAGCTCATCTTCTAAAAACGTCATAAATCTATCTTGCCCAAAAGAATAGATTCCTGCCAGAGAAACTCGCAGCTTTTCTAGATTATGGCGGCCCCCCACCTCCTGAAAAGATTTCTGGGTTTCTAAATCAAGAACAATAATATCTTTTTTGTTGGTTATGGACATAATACATGTATTGCTATAATTAAATCAATAACAAATATTCCAAAATCCAGATTCTATTACAATAGAGACTGAATATCAAGGCCTTTTTATCGATTGAGGCGCGCGGCTATGGCAAACACTAAAAAATATTTTTCTAAACCACCGGGAGTAGAATTATACGCATTGCCACCGATAAAATAATCGCAAACAATTTCTCGCATACGCAGAATTTCCTTTAAACGGTGTCGCCAGCGTGGATCAGCAATGGTTAGATCAAAAAGTTCTAGTCCTCTTTCGAGTGCGCTTTGCATTAACTTTTTATCTTTTTTTTGCCATTTTAACGCCCGGCCAATGTCAGCGCCAATGTTAGCCATTTGCTCTATGAGTGTTAGCTCATACCACCTCCCAGCCGCTAATTGTTTGTGAATATATGCCATAAAGTTTATGTCATCGTAAATTGTTCAAAGCTGGGCTTTGAACATATGTTACGTAATAAGAGATTTAACAATTTGTTTAATCTTTTTTCTTATACGTGGATCATCAACTCTTTATTTTGTTCTTTGACAGCAAATTATTCTAAAAACCGATTGGCGGCCTACACAGAAAAGGTTTATCCTTCTATCCGTTTTAATATTTGTTTTTTTGTTTCAACCATTGCTCCTAGGGCCCAACAAATTCCCAAGAGCCAAATAATCCAACCCACAAAAGGAAGATTAACCAGGATAGAGAACAATACTACTCCTAAAATCATTGCTCGAATCAATGAAACCTCTTGTTTTTTACTCCACCATTTTAATAGTTTCTGACCCAAAGCTATCCCTATAAAAACTTTAGTTATATACAAAGCAATCAAATAAAGCGCTAAAACAATTAAAGATAGAGGAATACCAATCACAGTTATAGCAACCAGAATCAAAACTATCGGCGTAATAATAAGGTAAATTAATCCCCAGCCAAGATTGGCCCAAGGTTTATCAAGCATTCTTTCTCCTACTTCTTTACTCTTTTTGCGAGCCAAAAGAATTATAAGCAGACCCACTGCTATTAGAGCTAAAAGGCCTAGTATCTTACTTAAAAGATAAGAAACTCCCGAGGCTTTTTTAATGGGAGTAACCAGTGGGGCAGGAGGTTTGTAAATAGTCTCACCTGCTACCTGAGCTCCTTCTTTTATTTCTGCTTTTTGAGAAGCCCGGTAAGTTAGATTCCCTTTAATGTTGGGCTGAGGATACAAAATTAACTGGCTGTTTTCAGAATCGAGCCTTAAATTAACATTTCCCCCAACCTCATTAGCTAAAATTGCATTTCCCCCTCCTCCTTTGATATTTCCACCTACTTTTCCTCTCATCTCAATACTGCCTCCAAAAACTAAAACATCCCAGCCAACCTCAGCGTTCTCACCAATGACTGCTGTTCCGCCAGCTATAGTCACATTTTTACCTACTTTATTGTCAATTTCTATTGTTCCTCCAGCTACTCGGACATTGCCTTCCACCTCACCTTTAATTTTTATATTTCCACCTGTCACGATCACATCTCCTTTTACTGGTCCTGTAATGTTAATAGTCCCTCCAGCTATGATTACATCTTTTTGAGCTTGGCCGTTAAAATCAACTATTCCTCCTGTTTGAATAAAATTACCTTCAATAACTTCCTCTGAGCCAATATAGATATTTTTCTTACCATCTTCAAACAAAGCTTGAGTAACTAACGGCAAGGAAGCTAAAAGCAGCACTCCTACCAATAAACCAGGGGTTAAGAGCAGCTTTTTCTTATTTAATTTCAGCATAAATTTAAATATCTTATTGCATTTTATATTTCTCGATCTTTTATCTTTACTTATTAGACTTGTTGCATATTAATATCTATCGTATACTAAGGATGTAATAAAATAACTCCATGCATATGATAAATATCAATAGACTTTTCAAAAACAATCGTTTAATGCGAGCTATTACCGGTCTTTCTATAGCTGGATTTCAAAATCTCTGTGAAGTGTTCGCCCGGGCTTTAGTTGAAGACCAAGAAAAGCGTTACCGCAACGGTCTTAAAACCGGCACGCGACAACGCCAACCAGGTGGTGGATCAAAAGGCAAACTCAACACCATAGAATTAAAGGTTCTCTTTATCCTGTTGTATTTTAAGTGTTACCCTACCATGGACATGCAAGGGTTCTGGTTTAATCTGGATCGAGCGAATGTCAAGCGCAATGTTGATAAACTCACGCCGCTTCTTGAAACCAGTCTGGGGAAGAGCTTGTCGTTACCGAAACGTAAGATAAGGTCCATGGAAGAGTTTCTGCAGCTCTTTCCTGAAGCTAAGGATTTGTTCATTGACGGAACAGAGCGGCCGATACAGCGGCCAAAGAATTACCAGAAACAAAAACAGTATTATTCAGGTAAAAAGAAAGGCCATACCACGAAGAACATTGTTATCAGTGACGAAACAAACAAGATTGGGTATGTGAGCCCTACCGTGGTTGGGAAAACCCATGACTATACCATGTTCAAACATGAATTTGATCCCCAGAAGATACCCGACAACATTGCGTTTTGGGTAGACAAAGGATTTACCGGGATGGGGAAAGATTTTTCTGATATGGACGTTGTCATGCCTCGAAAGAAGCCCCACGGCAGGGAATTAAGTGATGATGACAAAGAACAGAATAGAATTATCTCTGGT
Source organism: Patescibacteria group bacterium AH-259-L07 (assembly GCA_027718005.1). GTDB lineage: Bacteria > Patescibacteriota > Patescibacteriia > UBA2591 > UBA6264 > JALLOO01. The sequence continues at coordinate 7,611 of JALLOP010000019.1, forward strand.
ATCCGCATTGTTTCAGAACATGCCATTGGTGGAGCCAAAAGACTGAGAATCGTGACTGACAAATTCAGAAATAAATCGCTCACATTCAATGATCAAGTTTTCTACCTCGCTTGCGGGCTCTGGAATTACCAGTTGGAACACTGCTAATTCCAGAATCTACAAGGGTGTAGTCGACTTGATTATTATTGCGCAACAGGTCTATTATACCTCATTCCCTACAAAAGAACATAGTCGCTCGCTCCGCTCGCGAACCTGTTCCGATAGAGTCGGAACTATGTTCTCCATAGGGCTTCCGCCTTCTGGCGTCGCTCATCCCCTCACCCAGCCCGCTGGGTGAGGGATTTCACCGACCCCTTTCCTGTTGTATCGGAATTTATTATTTTTAACCTATTTTAGAGTTTCCGATACAACAATATGGGCAAAAGGGCGAGCCGAGCCCTTTGCCGCATACACCTTGTTATACGAGGGTGAGCGAAACGGAGCGATAGCGGAGTGTAGTGAAAATACAGCGTCCCCTTGCGTCAATTAAAATTTTCAACCTTCTTAAAATAATTTTGGCAATTTTATTGAGGGTATTTATCTAAGTCGATAGGCGCATTAACTATTTCAGACACTGCGGAAAGAAAACGCAAATCCTTAATAGGTACCCACTTTTTCTCGTACTTATCGCCTGCGTTTATTAAGACTTCCCGTGTATCCACGTTTACAGATTCAATTAAGAGCGATACATCAACTGGATATTGCTCGCCGACACACACAACCCACTTACCTTCAAGGTCTGGATTTGCGGCTTCGATTTTTCCGATTTTGCCTTGCTCTATAAGCTCAGTAGCCATTCGACGGCGTTGGTTTAAAAGCTTTTGTTGCTCTGTGTCTTCGCTCCTTTGTAGAAAAAGCTGTTCTGGTTTTTCTGGTTTTTCAGATTTAAGCAATTTATAAATATGCAATAGTGATTGGTCGGAACTCCAAAAATCTTCATCAGAACTAAACATCTTTCTAAATTCTCTTTCTAAGCCAAATTTGCGCCACATAGCTCCCGCGCTTTCTTCATCTCGTCTCAAAATTTCATAAAGAGTTAGCATGGTACCAATTAGGAGATCGTCTAATTTTCTTGCCGTATTTATTGGTCTTGTAATAGTTTCCAGATTTTGTTTTAACCTATCCCTTGACCATTTTATATCAAACGCAAGAGCGCTAGCTTTTCCAAAGTTAGTTAAAGCGTCTTTTTGATCAATGCGAGGATTGTATATCTGACCCAACGTATCCAGTAGCTGATAGGTCTGTTTTTGTTCATTTGACAATGCAATCTCTTGCGATTCAAATAAGATTTTAGTTTTAGGATGTGCTGCAATAACATCTCGCAAAGTCTCAGGGCCTTTTCCCTCAAAACGGATACCGGCCACTTCTTCCAAATGTTTTTTAACTGCTGGATTTCTTAATATCGTAAGGGCGACATCCAATCGATTTGACTCCTCATTTAAAAATTCTTTCAAATTCTTAAAAATTCCCTCTTCTCTTCTTCCGGTAGACTTTTGGGGTAGCTGTTCTAAAAAGCTTGTAAGTAGCTGGTTAAGGCCTTCACTCTGGGCCTGTTCATTTTTTACAACTATCCATCTTTTGGTTGCATAGTGAGCATAAAACCCCGGTAAATTAACATGGTTGAAAACATCTTCGTTTTTAGTTTTAAATTGTTCCAGTTCTTGCGGCGACATACCAGAGAGCATTTCTGCTAAGACAATTGGAGAAAGTTCACTTTCTTGAATAGCATCCGGCAATTCCAAATATCTTTCATCAACAAATTCTCTTAATTTAGCAGGGTTATTTCGTCTTGCTCTTACCATTTTTTGAATCGTTTCTGGAGCGCCAGTAAAAGTTTTTCCTAGTCTTTGGCGAGTTTCTAAATCGCAGTCAATAATGTTTAGCCAACCGAGCAACTTGGCCTTCTTTTCATCAAATGTATTCATTGCTTGAGGGTTTATCGTGGAATTTTCCAAAGTTTGCTCCAATCTCCATAAGTTATGAACTATAAGCGATCTACGTAAAGAAACTTCAACGGTACTATATCTTAGCCAGTGATTTGAATAATTTTTCATCACTTTATCAAGCGTTTGTTCAATTACTCCAAAACGGAAGGCATCTCCTCGTTCGGGATCAAGATGCGTTCCAAAAGAGATATGGGGGTATTTTTCAAAAAGTGATTGGAAGAACTTTGAACTATTTACTTCTATATCTTCTATGTAGGCCACGGAACCGATGGCTACGCCTTCTGGTTTCATCCGAATATGCCAACCCTCTTTTTCAGTAATAACAGAATCAACCGTTTTACGAAGACCAATTTTGGGCTCATATTCTCTAATTTCAAAACCCCGCGGTAATTTTGATATATCAGTACCTTTTGGTACGAGCAAAATCATACCTTCTTGCAATTGGAGATCACCCAAGACAAAAGTGTCATGAGAGAAAATATTTATCAATTGCCTTTCAAGATTTTCTAGTGGCGAAACAACAGCATAGGGATTTTCGTCCCAGTTAGAATCAGAGTGTTCTTGTACTAATTCACCTAAAGCGAAATGAATTGTGGGTCGAAATGAGGGAGGTTCTTCTCCGCGCCATTTATCACTTGAGGAAATATCACGCGCCCCAGCTTTCAAAATTCCGTTTTCTGGAAATAGAGGAGTTGCATGAACAGCGAAAATTTTTGACTCTAAAACTTCAAGAGGCGGAGGATTTTCAGGAGAATACTTGAATTTAGGTTTTTCTTGTTCGGCCCTAGTTTCTGGCCTTATCTTTTCAGATGAATTTTCCATAAGCCTATTTTATTAAACTGTCGAGCGAAACGTCGAGTGTGTCCGCAATTTTTTAACCGTTTTAATAGTTAAATTTGACGTTTCGCCAGATTTGGTTTTTATAATTGTATGAAAAACAACATTAGCCAGTTTGGATAGACGATCTTGGGAATTTCTTTTTGAAGAATTTTAGTGGTCGGGGCGCCGAGATTCGAACTCGGGCTACATGCTCCCAAAGCAAGCGTGCTACCATTACACCACGCCCCGCTTTAATTATTCTATCATAAATCCTTCAAAAAATCAACATTATGTTCATGGACTTGAGTATTAACTAAAATCAAAAAAACCTACACGGTTTAATCGCATAGATCTTGAACTACTCCGTCCATCAATTTTTTTATGATCAACAAATCCTTTATTATTCTAACTCCATCTCCATATACTCTGCCGTCTTTCCTGTCTGCATCCAGTTATCGACCTTATGCTTAGACACAAACCCGGCAGAAATAAGCAATTTGTTCAAACGGGAATTAAGACCATAGAGCGCAAGTCGTTTGTACCCTGCTTTGTGAGCTTTTTCTTTTATGAGACGAATCGTTTCAAACGGGTCTATCTTACCGGCAACTGATTCAAGGTATAAAGTGCCGCGGTCCGCACTAAAGTGCGGATCATGTTCTATCCCATACGTAAAGCTCTCAGCCGGGCGAGAGGAAACATAGCCAACAAGCTTACCTTTTTCTCGTATAATCATCTGTACGCCTTTTGTGTTGGACAAGGTATCCAGTAATTCATCCATGGGTTGAGCCAGATCTGCAAAACCCTGTTGCTCAATCGCTTCTAAATCATCCCTATCAGCTTTAGAAAATAGCGCGCTTCTTCCGGTCTGTATTATTTCAAGCAATTCTTGAGTAAATGGATAGACAGTAGAAGGGCCATCTAGTTGAGATACAATAACAAAGCCGGCGGAAACAGTTTTTTCTTGTCTGACTGTCTTTTCTTCTTGGCTAAATCGCTCCGGATGGATGGCAGCTAATGACTGGTGGTTAAAGGTTTCTAAATAGTAGCGCCCGTGGCGGTTACTAATGTCAGAGGTATATTCTTGAAGATATCCACTAATGGTATTGATCGGCGGCACCTTCATCTGCGGCAGATCTTCATAAGCAATATCATTGGTCGCCACCTTGCCCAGCCCTGCTCCAGCCAAACCAGCATCCTGAGCATAATCAGCCAAAAAAGAAAGCAGATTATCTCGGATAGCATTGTTTACATGGGGATCATCGGTGTAATCCTGATGCAATTCCACATTATCAGCTACTAAGATTGGCTCACCAAGCTCATTTTTAGAAACAAAACACCAGGTATTGCCAATGGGATTATCCTTTTCAGCATCATATATCTCTACCACTGAAATGCCCGTGTCAGCTAAAAATTGCATCACGGTTGAAGGGTCATGGGTATTTAATCCGCCCTCTGGCAGTATATCTTTGACCCCGACGGCAATACAGCATTGAGAATAATTTCCCTGGAAAAGGTCTTTTTTCGGGTCGCGGTCCCAGACCTTAATCCGAAATCCTTTTTCCCGTGACTCAATTTCTTTATGCTTTTTGCGGCTGATCAGCGCTATTGCTTCGCTCAAATGCTCCACATGCTCAAAAACATCATGCCAATGGGGATCATCTTTGTATTCTGGCTTTTTTGATAACGTGTTTAACCGTTCGTTAAGCATGGTAAGTTTTTGTTTTAACTCATCTCCTTTTAAGTGAGTCAATTTCTTTTTATTCCCAGCGCCTTTAAGAATATGCATCAAGGGATCGTATTCTCGCAAAGTGAATATATCTTTAAAAGGAAGAAGAGTTTGTATGACTTTCTCTCCCCTTGTTTTCAAGAGGGTTATATAATAATCTTTTTTATCAATAACCACTTCAGTGGAGACCAAAAAATCATGTAATTGGGGGTATTGAACCCAGGTATCATAATTAATACTGTTTTGTTCAAATATGGATCTGACTTGAGCATTATGCTGAGCCACCTCTTGACCAACCTCGTCTTCCTGATTGACATCAAATAAAAATGTTTGAAACTCATCCTGAAACGTGGCTTTAAGAATGGCATGGTAAAGCTCTTGCGCCTCATCCATGTCTTGCTGCTTCATCATCTGGTCATTGGATACCAGATGAGGCAAGAACTCTGTTTTCCATTTGGCTAACTCAAAGGTAATGACTTCTTTTTCAGGAATACCTAAGTCTTTGGCAACTATGACAAGAAGTTTGCGGGAAGCTGTTTTATTAAGCATAGTTTGCGATTTGTCATCATCTATGATCTCCTGTAAAACAGAAAGTTTATTGGCTTTTGAGTAGGCATTGGTAATCTCTAAAAAAGTACCAAGCTCCTGTGGACTGGAAAACTTTTCTAAAGCTTGTTTAATAATATGAAAAGATACTGGATCAGAAAGGGGCGGCTCATAAACACTGATATATCCCTGGAATTTAGGCAGACCTTCAGCTAAGCGCTCTTTAACAAGTCCGGTACAGAGTTTGGTGTCTAAACCAAAGAGCTTGCCAAAAAAAGAGCTGTTATTCTGCCACCACGCGTTAGGGTCGCGAACCTTTTTTGTTTCGTCCAAAAGCTCATTATTGATACGGATCCCTGCTTCATAAAGAGATTGGTATACGGCATAAGGACCATTGGGGGCATGAAATGTTTCTAAAGATTGTCTACTTTCAAGAAGCTGGGCAATATTTGTCCGTGCAAATTCTTGGTGATCCTCTGGCAAGGTATGTATGTGTTTATTTATTTTTAAATAGGTTGGATTTTTAAAATCAATCTTGCCCAGTTCAGCCATTGTGCTCAGGAGTGCGGCATACTTATCCCACCAGCCTTTATGTGCAAAATCCTTAAGCCCTTGGGTAAGTTGTGTGTCAGTGGCTTTGCCCAGTTCAGCCATTGTGCTCAGGAGTGCGGCATACGCATTCCACCGGCCTTCGCGTGCCAAATCCTTAAGCCCTTGGGTAAGTTGTGTGTCAACATCAACAAGCGTTGATATTTCTTGTTTTTGCTTTTCTTTTTCAATGTTTAACTCTGTTGTTTTTTCTTTTAGTGATTGAGAGTTGTAGTATTGCAGGGCTTTGAAAAATAAAGCGTCTGCGTCATTTTTAAGATGTATTCTTGCTCTAAGGTTGCCCTCAAACTGCCACTTATGCGGCTTAATATTTTGCCCATATTCTAAAAGCACGTCATCAGGCAAAAATTCTTTAAGCGCTGATCTTTTTTCCTTTTTTCGCTTTATATTCTCTATTTTGTTTAATTGTTCTGTGTTTTCCATGGGACTAAAGTTAAATAAAGGGTTCTCTGTTATTTTTTCCCCACAACTCTAAGTATATCACAATTTGTGACGTTTGTCAATTCAGACTTGTTTCATTATGTTTCATCTTGTACACATTATTGACAAATTTGGTAGTCTTGCTACAATAATACAGTTATCTCAGGGATAACAGATATTTAACAAGGGAGGTGGCGATGAAAAAAACTGTTTTAGGGATTTTAGTTTTGATGGTTTTATTTGGAGGATTGACAATTGCCCAAGACGCAGTCGAGAAAGGAAAGTCAGCCCCAGATTTCACGCTGGAAGATCTTAAAGGAAACAAGGTAAGCTTGAGCGATTTTAAAGGAAAAGTTATTTTGTTGAATTTCTGGGCAACTTGGTGTCCACCCTGTAGGGCTGAAATGCCTTCTATGGAGCGATTGTATCAAGAATTTAAAGATAGTAGTTTGGTGGTTGTTGCAGTGAGCTGGGGAGATGCTAAAAAAAAAGTGAAAAAATTTGTCCAAAAAAATAATCTCACTTTCGTGATGCTGCTTGATCCAAAAAAGGAAACCAAAAAGAAATATCCTTCTCGGTACATTCCCTATTCTATTATTATTGACCAGGACGGTATAGTGAAAAACACAATACTCGGGTCCAAGGAATGGGATAGCGATGAAACTTTGCTGAATCTTTTACGTTCTTTGCCAGATATGAAAAAGTAAAAGAGTGAAATGGCAACGGAAATGGTTTTATTTATTTGCTTCAACAACAAAGTTGAATATAAAAAGGGCAGTGCCTGTTGACTGCTCTTTTTTTGAACAGGGTAAACCCTTTTTAATAAATATGTTACAATGTTCTCATGTTCTAATGTTTTCATGGTTTTATGAATTATATAATTTGTCATTATTCAGAGATAGGGCTTAAGGGTAAAAATAGAAGATTTTTTGAGGAGAGGTTGATACAGAATATAAGGCGGACATTGAAGCCGTCTGATGTTGAATTTGTAAAGCGAATATCTGGGAGAATCCTTATAAAATTAACGCTGAAGGGAGAAAAAAGCCAAAAACAGATTCAGAGCGCATTAAAAAATATTTTTGGCATTGCATATTTTTCATTTGCAGTAGAAGCAGAGCAAAGCATAGAAGCAATGCAGAAAACAGCATATGAATTAATTAAAGACAAAGAATTTAAAACATTCCGTGTTCTTACCAAGCGATCAAATAAAAATTTTCCTATCATCTCGCCAGACGTAAACAAAAAAGTCAGTGCATATATTTTTAAACATGTAAGTTCAGATAAACGAGCCGATTTGAAAAATCCTGATATAACTATTTATATTGAAATTGTAGAAAAATATGCATTTGTGTATTTGCAAAAAATAAAAGGTCCTGGCGGTTTGCCTGTTGGTGTGGGCGGCAGGGCTTTAGTATTGCTTTCTGGCGGTATTGATTCTCCAGTTGCGTCATACTATGCAATGAAACGCGGGGTAAAACTTGATTTTATTCACTTTCATGCCTATCCGTATACCAATAAAGCATCAATTGAAAAAGTGAGAAAAATAATTACTGTTTTAAGTAAATTTCAATTCAAGTCAATCCTATATTTAATTTCATTTGCTGATATTCAAAAACAAATTGTAGCTAAAACCCCGCCCAAGCTTCGGGTAGTCCTCTATCGTCGGTTTATGGCACGGATTGCGCAAGGTATTGCTCAAAGAAATAACATTTTGGCTTTGGTCAGTGGTGAAAGTTTAGGCCAGGTTGCCTCACAAACATTAGAAAATATATCAGTTATAAGTAATGCGGTTGATATTCCTATTCTGCGTCCATTAATTGGACAGGATAAACAAGAAATAGTTGAAAAAGCAAAAGAGATCGGTACGTATGACATTTCTATTTTGCCTGATCAAGATTGCTGCGCCCGGTTTGTGCCAAAACATCCAGAAACCAAAGCGCGGCTCAAAGACATACAAAAGGCAGAAAAAAAATTAAAAACAAAAAAATTAATTAAGGCAGCTCTCCGAGGAACTGTTAAGGAAAGCATTAGTTTTAAATAAATTAAAAAGTGTGTTATAAGTTGATAGGTATAATAAATTAATATATATGTCTTATGTTTAGACATTTTAAATGTTCCCAATGCGGGAAAAAATCTAAGAGCGGCGGTGATTGCTGCGGTAAGCCAATGGAGAAAGTGTGTTCATGTTGTGGATATTCTTGTTGTCGTTGTCTTGTTGAGGGCATAAAGTGGACGACATTTGTACTTGCAGTTCTTGCAACGATTCTTGCATGGGTTGCGAGCGCGAAAGGAGCTCCACTTTGGGAAGGGAAGTTTTTTGGCGGGGGCGAAACGCATTTGTTTCATGATGCGCTGATTTTTTATGCTCTTGCCATTTTTTTCAGCCATTTTCGCAAACGCCGCTGTCATTGCAAGAAGTAGATATTTTTCTCCTTTTTGTCTCTTTATCCACATACTGAGAGAGGGGGGAAATTTTAGTATGGCAATAGTATGGCAATAGACCTTGACAGATTCATAACAAAATGTTATCCTAATAACAGCATAACGATCTTAACAAAGGAGGTAAAAAACAATGAGAAATTCCAGATTAACTGTATTGGCAATTGCAATGGCAGGAATATTGAGTTCTGTTGCCCTTGCTGACACCCTCAGTATTCCCATTATAAGCGCGGATGAAATTAGAGATGCAGTAGATAGAGGGGTTACATTGAAAGGGTATATGCTTACCACGGTTGAAGGATATGAGCCAATGCGATTTGAGGCAGAGGTTTTAGATGTTATCTACAAAAGTACATACGAAGAACTTGAACGCAAACCCTTTGCTCTTGTTAGATTTAGCGGCGGAGAAGGAGTGTACAGTATGAAAAATCTACGGATTGCGTTAGGCATGAGCGGATCAGCAGTTTATGTGTATACTGATAAGGGAGTTAAATATGTAGTGTCAAGGCTTTTTAGAAATGTCAGAGTTAAACACGTAGGCGGCATAAGTAGACGGCGCCATTTTGATACATATGCCATAGCAGAGGTACAGCTTACTGAAACAATGGTGAAAAGTGCTGAGGCGATTGAAGCCGGCCTTTATGCCCCATCTGTGGAATTTATCGGCGATAACCAGGACAACTCTATAGTCGTGCTTGGTCCTTATTCTACGGGGAGCGACTCCGTTGAGCTATGTAATCCGTTTGATGTTAGCACTGGCTACTACACTGACGTTAATGATTGGTTTTCTCGATCGACAACAATGACTGCAACTAACACGCGGGTAAAAATGAAGCCTGGTTCCCCCATTACTATTTATTTGGCTATTGGTGATTTAAGTATTAAAAAGTCTGGGACAGCAACTCTGGTTGATGGCAATACGTTTTATGCAGTTACTCATAGAGTTTATGGTGCTGGTGTCACCAGTCTTCCGGTAGGCATCCCGCGAGTTGTTACAACAGTACCCAATGCAAAAGCTTCCTACAGGCCCTCTAGAGACGTTAGTGAAATTATTGGGGTTGTCGATCTTGATTTTAACTGGGGCGTTAAAGGTACGCTAGGCAAGTATGCAAAAATGATTCCTGCTACTTTTACGATTCGAAATAATGACCGTAAAAAAACATACCGTTCTTTTATTGCAGATGATCCTGATGTGACAAATTCGGTTCTTCAGAAGTTTGTTGATTACATATTGAAAGGCGGATATAGAGAATTTAATATGGCCCGTCAATCAGAAGAAGGAAGCGTAAAGATTACTGCGCGATTGGAAGTGGATGGTGTAGGAGAGATTGAGCTTTCGCCCTATATTGCAGTCTATAACAAGAAAACGCTTAAGAGGGCATTCGCACGCTACGCTTTTAGTTTACGACGAATGGTTCTTAATCTGCTTTCTGAGAGTGGCCTGTCAATAGAGTCAGTCACCCTTGACATAGAGTATTCTGCTGACTACGAATTTTTAAAATTTTCAAGCGTTAACTTCGATCACTCTAAAGCTGTTGCTGGAGATAGTTTAAATCTTTTCTTAACCCTACGCCCATACGGAAATAACAAAGAGTCTCGCAAGAGTATCCCTTTTCTTATTCCAGAAAATGCGGCGCTTGGTGAGGTGAAAGTTCAGATCAGGAGCGGTAATAATCTCATTTGGGAGAAAGACGGAGACGGCGAGAGGCTCCCGACAGAGGAGCTGTTAGGGCGTATTTCTTCTTTTGGCAATACCTCTCTCTTTATAAAGGCAGACTTTAACAAGTTGAATTTGTCCAACGGAGATGGAGAAGATGAGGGAGCGGATTCAGTATTGGTTGATAGTTTGGGATGGCAGACACTCTCAAGAGAACAGGAAGATCTCCCTGTTTTTACGGTCTTTGAGCATATTCTGCCTCCTGTTAAAACTAAAGATAGAATACCGATCATCGCCAATTCTACCCTAAAGCTGACTATTGTTACTGAAGAAGAAATGCAGCAAGAAAAGGAGCGGCTTGCAAAAGAAGAAGAATAGCAAGAGATGAAGAAACAACAGGATGAGAAACAAAAAATTGATCAACAGCTTAATCAGTTAAAGATAAAACAGTAAAATTTGTGACTATTTCAAAAGGATCCTGATATTCATCAGGACCCTTTTTAGTTTATCACTTGCCCAGTTTACTGGGTGCGGGATTAGTACATTTTTGTTAATTCGATATCAGTATAATAGTATTTTAAAATTTGAGAATAGTTGGCACCCTGAGATGCTGCCGTCATTCCACTTATTTGTGGGAGCCCCACGCCATGACCGCGTAATGGCTTTCCTACGCTTGGCGGATCTGATTTTGATTGCAGATAGGCTACGGGGGCGCTGGTCATTCCAGCTTCATACGATGAGCGGGTCTTACCATCGCTTTGGGCAAAATAAAATGCCAAAATAGGATCATTAGAATAGGTTGCCGCAACTCCAGTAGTATCTGACACAGCACGTACCGTATTGGGTGCGCGCAGTTCTCTCTGGTATCCTCGATAGACCTGATCAGCTTGAGTTGAGCGGACCGTAAAAAAAGGATCACCTGTTGGCGTATTTGTATATTTAGGTGTTTCATATCTAAACAGTGCATAGGTCCGTGCCGCAACCATTTGTGCTTTTAAAAATTCATATTGAGATGTATCAGAAACCTCGGCAACTCCTTTGAGGTATTCCTCAAAGGGCAATTGGTTAATTAACCAGAGACGTTCTGTGTTCGGATTATAGTGTATCTCTATCTGGTCTCTGAATTCGTTATCAAAGGTATTGTCATTGTCCCAAAATGGACCGTTTTGCCAGTTGTTAATTTTAAAAATAGGATTGTTGTCGCTTCGAAGTGTGACATAAGAGTCAGTCATAAGAAGGCGCTTGCCATTACTGTTATTGATAAAGTAGCGATCAATATCATAATCATAATCAACCTCTATGACTTCGCCTTCGGTATTTTTAACCAATAATCTGCCGTTTCTGTCATAAATATCATATAACGTATTATTGAGTGTAGAAATTTTAAATGGAAGATATGTGCTTTTTTCTGGTTTTTCAACATATAAGAGACCAACGCGAATATCTGGGCCAAGGGGGAGGTTTTGCCATTTATAGTTATTGGCAATAGTAACGTCAGCATTAATAGTTTGCCACCATAGTTCTTCAGGTTCAGGTTCGGGAGTTGGTGCAGGAGCAGGTGTTGGCTCAGGCGTTGGCTCAGGCGTTGGCGTTGGTTCTATTGCTTCAGTGGTAATTTCAATAACTTTGATACCTACTTCAATATCACCGCCCTCAATTTTTGTTGAGCCGGCAAAAAGTTTAAATTTTTGCCAGTACATGCCAGCTTGCCGTGGGGCTAAGAGGGTAAATCTAAAAAGCGCCTCGTCTTCAGGGAAAATAGTTAATGCTGGATTAACCCGATTCGGCGTATAGCTATTATACCAGGTTGTGTGTGCGATTTTACTTTGTTGACCAGTGGCAGTTCGCAGCGTTACTTGTTCAGGTCCCATGCCGCTCCAATATTGTGATCCAGTATTTTTAAATATAACCCAAAACTCAATAGTTTCAGTAGCCCCTAATTCAGGAATCGCCGCATGACTTTGACTAATTCGTTGCGCTGCATATCCCGTTTGTGCAAAAGCAATTTGTGGAAACACAAAAAAGGCTGTTAGAAATAATCCCAAAACAATTTTAGTCAAATAATTTGATTTCATATTCTTAATGTAGCCAGAATGCAACATAAAGTCAAGCACATTAATCCTACTGTCATTTTGCTTACCATGCTCTGGTTTCATCAATAAAATTATTGTGCCTATAAACCGCAAACTTTTATAAAAAGTTTGCGGTTAT
>JALLOP010000002.1 GCA_027718005.1 Patescibacteria group bacterium AH-259-L07
GCGGTGCGTGCTGGAGCTGTCAGGATATTTGTAAAGAAGGGTATTTTGCTGATGTTTTAGAGTGTGAGCGTGTATGTGCTGAGCAGGGTAAGAAATGCGGCGGTGATGAGTTTGGTGCGCTTGATCCAAGTGCTGCTACCGGTTTACAAGTATCGTGTTGGGCGTGCGTTGAAAAAGAGCCTGAGCCGTCTGTATGGGATATTTTTTGGGAGATATTAGATATTGATGCAGGATGGACAAAAGTATCCACATTGCCAGCCGAGCATCGGGTGCACTTGATTGTGGCAAGTAATGGCGATCCAGATATTCGTACCTTTTTGCCAATCAAGGTTGAGCTTGTTGTGGATGGAGATGTTGTGTGGCAGACCACCATTAGGGGGAGCCCTCAAGAGACATGCCGTGATGCAACCGGCTGTAGTATTGATGGACCGCTTATTCAATCATCATGGCAGGGAAAGGAAGTTACGTTGAAAGCGTATAGCAAAGAGGGAAAAGTCCTTGCGAGTTCACAATTTGATATAAAGGTTCCCAAAATTAAAGTTATTGAATATCAAGGAAAATATATTCCGCTCACGTCGTTACGGGTAGCAGCGCCTAATGCCTGTGGAAAAGAGCATTGGCATCCAATATACGATGCAATCACCTCAACGGATAACACGATTTTATTTGATCCAAATCCTGAAGGATGCGGATTTGGTGCGCTTGATACAACACCGGTGATAAGTGTCGCACCATGATATGCGATAATTGAGTTTATGACACTTCCCAAGGTTAAAGTTATTATTTTTGCGTTTGTGATGTTTCTTATCACTGTTTTTCTGTGGTGGCAGTTATCATTGTTTTTAACCAAAGGGTTTGCTGACCTCAGCCATTTAGCATATATTGGCATTGGCTGGTTATTATTTTTAGCATTCAGTTTAGCTTTTTTACTTTTAGTTGAACAAAGAAATATAGTATTTGTAACTTTTATCTTTGGCATAGAGTCTTTTTTTCTATTTTTTGTTGGTGTTGAAAAATTAACGCTTAGTATGTATGGCATTGCAACGCTTGTTTTTTTATTACTGGTGATTATTGCGTATGAGAGAATTTTAGGAGAAAAACAGGAGCGCTTAACTATGGTTTTAAGAAAAATTTGGAAAAGGGGTTTGCCATTTATTGTTTTAGGTTTGTCATTAATAATTGCCGTGACCTATTTTTTTAATCCCTTGCTAAAAATTGGTCAGCAGGAAATTGAAATACCGTCTGAGATATTTCGTATATTGTTAAAGCCCGCGAGCGGATTGATTAGCGGCATTTTGCCATTTTACGATGAAAATATGACTATTGACGAGATCTTAACCACCGGATCTATGTTAGAGGGCGGGGGAACTTCATCGCTTTCATTGGATCAAATTTCTCCAGAATTGTTGCAAAGTATTGATATAGGGAATTTAGAAGGTCTAGATATTAATGAGCTACTGAACAACCCTGAAATTGGCACGTTAGTGCGAGAGCAACTAAGCCAGAAAACACAGAAAACGTCTTCTTCAGCATTAGATCAACAGCGAAAAGCATTAGAACAATCATTAGGAATTACCATCAAAGGAAATGAAACATTTGATATACTGATTGCTCAAGTAGTAAATGAAAAATTAAAAGAGTTTGTTGGCCCGCGCGCAAAAGAATTATCTATTGGTATTGCCGTGGCTTTATTTTTTGTACTTCGTTTACTAGGAAAGATTTTTTCATTCCTCATTATTATATTCGCGCGCATGATTTTATCATTTCTTTTATTGCTCAATATAGCTGAGAAAAAAGAAGTGACAAAACAAGGTGAGACCATTACGATGTAGTATTGTATCAGCTAAGATCCAAAAAGGACTTATATTCACTCTATAAGTCCTTTTTCTTGTTTTACACTTCTTGGCAGAGGTAATTATCAAGCATGCTCATTCGCTCTTTATAATTTTCAGGATTAAGAAACCACATAATTGCCGCCATAGAAGAGAGCAAAGAGTTGCCATCTTGCGGGGTGAAACAAAATCCAATCAATTCTTTACCAGTGTCAGAGCCAGAGGGTTTGCGGATATGAAGTGAGGGAGCTACCACCACCGTATTATTCAGAATCCGGCCATAGTGACCATGGTCCCGACCAAACGAGAAAACCTGATGCATATTATCCTTATAGGTTAAGGCAATCTGAGGATTTGCTTGTAATTTTTTCATGATCCAATTATCATCAAAATTGTTTTGAAATTTCAGATTAAAGTGTATACTGTGCATATACTGCGTGTTGAGCTTTATCGCAGATGAAAAAATGCTGAGGTCATATCCCATAAGTGAAAAAAGGCGATGGGCATCAGTAGCATGGTGCGTGCCAAAACGTTCATCATCATGATAGGTGGTGGTGGGGGAGGCAATAAATTTGCCGGTACGGTCGGCTTGACTAATATCACTGGCGCGACGCATACATACAAAATCTCCTTTTTCTAACGGATTGAGTGGCTGGGTGAGACTGAGCGTATGGATCAGAACAGCAAGGTTATGGGTATTACAGCTTAACACTTGAATGTATCGATCTTTATCCGGCACTAATGTTTTATCGCTCACCCCATACACATAGGGTGTGCCAAAACCTGTTTCACTCCCTTGCGCAATAAATCCCAAGGTATTCAGCTCGAATTTTTTATAGTAGTCTTGTTTATTCTGATGGCCAAATCCTTTGGGCGTGCAGTCGATGACAATATCTGCTTCTTCAACCGCATTTTCAGTGCCGACAATGAAAGGCTGAAAGCCCAGTTTAATAAATTCTTCAGCTGCTTTTTTGTCTCTGACACAAAGCTTTCCTCCGCGTCTGATAAGCTCTCGTACTAATGGCTGGTCGCCACGCATATCTATTTTTTTACCATCTTTTTCAAACAGCGTCGGGGGAGTGAATTTGTGAAACAAGACGTTGTCTATATCCATTTTCTCTCTCAGATCACAGATAAGACTGATCAACGGTTCACCTATTGTTCCCGTGCCAATTACCAAGGTATTCTTTTTCATGATTTCTCCTTTTAAAGGAACATTGTATTATACAATACCCTTGCATTGTATCGCGCTCCCATTGTTTTGTCAACAATAGTTTTTGCACAGGTTGACAGAAGGAGTAATTTTTGCTATTATAGTATTAGTTCGTTGAGAAACGAGTTGAAACCAATACATGAGATGGAGGAATAAACGTGAGTAAGCAAGAAAAGATTGAGAAAATAGTGGAAATTATTAGAGAGTTTCGGTATCAGTCCTATGTTGAGCATTTGGCGGCGAATTATGCTACCATTGACGAGAATCTACGCGAGCAGTTTATTGAGGAATACTATAAAAATGTTGAAAAAATTGAAAACGTATGGCTGGCGCGATTTTCACAGGATTTTAGTGAAATGAAGGAGCACGCACTCGATGCAATTATATCAGCTTCTTCGAGCTTCAGATTTAAGGCTCTATATCTACCGCCCATCGCAGCTTTGACATCATTGCTAACACATACCCAGAGAGCCATTGTAAAACGTGGAAGACATAATTGATGAAGTTGATAACTTCATCAATTTTTGTTGTCTGATATGCAGAACTCTTTACTTACGAAGCAACTTTTTTCTATGTCAAGGCAACTTTTTTCTATTGCTAAAAAATATAGATCTGTTAGTATAATGAGTAATGTCTATTTGTCATTCCGACCCTTTATCTTTGACTAAAGGTGAAGGGGAGGAATCTCATAATAAATTATTGCATATTTATGCCAACTAAGAAATCAACAACGAAAAAAACAACAAAAGAGCCGGCAAAAAAGCCGGTAGCCAAGCGAGCGACCAAGAAGCCGGTAAAAGAGACTACCAAACCGGCGGCAAAGAAAACAGTAAAGAAGGTTGCAACAAAGAAATCTGTTGAAAAAGCTCCTGTTGAAAAAGCTCCTGCTAAAAAATTAGCAACCAAGCCAAGCATTCACCCTGTTAAATCCGACAAAGTCGGTGTGAAACAATTTAACAGGGTAAAAAAAGTTGAGAAGGAGGAAATCTGGGCGACGGGAAAGCGAAAATCTTCTATTGCACGCGTGCAGTTTTTTAGTTCTGGGAAAGGAGAAATTTCTATTAATAAGAGGAGTATAAAAGATTATTTTCCTGTATTTGAGCTGCAAAAGTCGGTGACATCACCGCTTGTTTTATTAAAACAAGATAAAAAATTTACCTTTAGAATAAGGGTTCATGGCGGCGGCATACGAGGTCAGGCAGAGGCAGCACGGTTGGGCATCGCGCGTGCTTTATCAGAGCTTAACCCAGAATGGCGAAAGCCGCTTAAAAAGGCAGGCTTTTTAAAGCGCGACCCGCGAAAAAAAGAACGAAAAAAACCAGGCCTCAAACGCGCCCGCCGCGCCCCGCAGTGGGCGAAGAGGTAAACTGTGTAAAACTTAAAAGTCCCAAAAATTAAAAGGAACTGTGGATAACTCCACAGCCCGACCATATGTTGGTCGGGCTTTTTGTTTTGGATAAATCGTTCTTATGTAAGTTACAAAATTTCAATCGTAAGTTACAAACTATGGAGATTAAAACGAATACATTAAATGTGAAAGCATTTCGTGAGAGACACGACAAAGTAAAATTTGGCGTTGCCTTTTCTCTTTATGGAGCAAAGAGGCGGCGCCTTTTTGGTATCAAGTATTTTTATTACGGACTTAAAGGGAAAAAATATGCGAGGAATTATCACTAAAATTGATCAGTTGAAAAAGAGTTTTAACAACGATGATACTTGTTTTTATCGCCTCTACTTTAAGTTAGAGAGTGGGAGTTGGGCTAAGACTGATGCTGTGCCGGGCTTCAGAAACTTTGCGAGGTGGAAGCCGGTGATTGAAGGCGGTCCGGGCACAGCACTTAATGATTTGGTTTTGCTTGATGAGAATACGGTTGATGCTGATTGCTATCCGGAGATTATCACTGAGCCAAAACAAATCGAATTATTTGATTATGAACAAATATCAAAAACAAAACATACAGCTTTATCAGAGGCATAAGGAAGATATACAAAAAGGCTGGTGGGGATGGCATGGGTTGTTTGACCGGTTTCAATGCGTGAAGTGCGGAGAAACACTGACGGGATCAGAATTTGTTACCGGCTATATCAAGAAAGGGGGCGAGGAGGCATGTAAAAAAATTCATTGTTATAACTGTTATAAAAGTTCTTAAAAAAGGTCGAACCAGCGCAACCTGGTTAAACTATTAAAATTGATTTTATTAATGAGATTTATGGCACAAAAGAAAAAAGAAAAAAAACTAACACAGAAAGAACAGGAGGAAAAGACAGCTGTGGTGGTTCAGCCGATTCAGTCTCAGGTAGTTAAGTTTGGGCAATATGAGCCAGAAAAATTAGTAGAACGTGCAACAAAGATGGCCAATGCCCTTGCTCCCATTATTGATAAACAAAAGCTCTATATCCAGATTGGCAATAAAAAGTATGTTATGGCCGAAGGTTGGACTACAATGCTGGCGATGTTGGGTGTATTTCCAGAGGTAGAATGGACTAAAAAAATAGAAAGAGGTGAAGAGATTGTATATGAGGCGCGCGTGATTCTTAAGACAATGAATGGCGATATTGTGAGTGCGGCTGAGTCTATGTGCTCATCTAAAGAGAAAAACTGGCAGGGCAGAGATGAATTTGCTATCCGTTCAATGGCTCAAACAAGAGCAACAGGCAAGGCCGCGCGTCTACCGTTCGCGTGGATAATGGCTTTGGGTGGTTATGCAGGAACCCCGGCAGAAGAGATGAATACTGATACGACAAAACCGCCATTCAAGGGAAACGAATTTAGCAGTAAGAAAAAATGGAGTAAAAAAAGCAAGCCAGTTACAGCCAAATCAGCTACAGCAATGATCAGCAAAGAACAGATAGAAATTATCCATGAATTAGCCAAAGAAGGAGGAGCTAAAAGTTGGGCTGACGTGGTAATGTTGTCAGCTGGAATTTTAGAAAAACTTGTAACTGATATGAAAGAATTAACCTATGAGGATGCGGTTATAGTTATTAAAAGATTAACTGCAGAAGAAAAGCAAAATAAAAAACCAAGAACAAAAAAGGGAAAGATCGAAAAACTTATTGATGACGGAGAAATCGGCGATGACGAAATACCGAAATAATTGGCCATTGATCCTCGCTCTAACCAGATTTATGGTGCATATCTCAATGGCGTATGCTAATAGATTGTATCGGTTGGAGCGAGAACTGAACGGCTAATAAAAAGGAGGGACAAACAATGAGCTATCCTGGCGCCATTACGACCAAGATAAACCCATTATCGTCCCTTTGTAATTATAACAAAAAAAATGAAAGATACCAATATAAAAAATGAGGCCTGGAAATATGTAGTTATTACTGATAGCACAACCGATCAGCGATTACTAAAAAAGGGAAGGATAGGTGTTTATGCTTATACTCTTTACCATTTTTACGCTACTCAATCAGCGATTCAACAGACCAATAAAGTCTGGATTACTGATAGTTTTTGTCGGAAAGGACTTCACTGGGGGCGGAACAAGTTTGAGCAAGCCAAAAAGATACTTATAAAAGAAAAAATTATTGAAGAAATACAAAGAAAAGACGAAAAGGGACATTTTACTAAAAAATATATTATCATTCATTTTCTCTATAATCCCGACCGTTTGACTCCAAACCCACAGGCGGTGAAACCCGCAAGCGGAAAAGAAACGACAAATGCTTTAGATAAAAAGACAAATGCTTTAGATAAAAAGATAAATGCTTCTAAAGAGAAAATAATAAATTACACCTTAAAAGATAGAGAATTAACTGATTTATTATATTCTCTTGTCCAGAAAAATTATTCGTGGGTTAAACAAAAGACCGAAAAGGCATTAGAAAAAAATTGTGAAGAAATGAACCGCCTTAACAGGATAGACGGCTGGGATTATAAGCAGATTGAATTTGTTATTAGATGGTCGCAAAAAGATGATTTTTGGCGTCAGAATATCAGGTCGGTCTCAAAACTTCGCAAACAGTTTGAAAATTTAATTATCAGAATCAAAGAAAAATCTAATAAAAATAAAATAGCGATTATATGATCAAAGTTAAATATAGCGAACAAGATATTTTTGAGTTAACAGAACAGGAGTTTAAAAAAGCATTATCAGAATGGAATAAAGGCAGGTCGGTTTTTGTCCGTCGTCTCGGAGCGTCTTTGTCGCCGTATTATCGTTGGGCCGGGGTTGAACCAGTTAATCCTAATGCAGGATACACGCGCGATGGCCGCAAAATGTTTCGTAAATTTGGGGAGTGGCGGTTTGTTGAATGTCCGGAACTAAAACCTGATCTGACTTATTATCCCGAAATCGCCAAAGATGAATTATTAACTGAGCAAGAATTTAAAAATAGATATTTATTAAAAAAAGCTGATGAAAAATTGGAAAAGAAAAAAAATTAAAAAGCCAATTTGGGAACAACCTGCTTGCTATTTTTGTGGCTATCAAGGCAGACATAGAAAGGATTGTAAAATAAAAATTAGAAAAAAAATATATGCTAACCGACCAAGAAATAAAAATCGGCAAACTAAAACAAGACGTCATTGATCTGGCGCTTGATTTAGAAGTTACAAGAATTGAAAAACAGGCAATGGACATTACCTGTGAAAAACAAGGAGATTATGTGCGTTTATTATCACTTGAAACCGCATTACACAACATACAAAGGGGGTTAAATGAAATGGTCGCAGGAGGGATAAGAGAATATAATTAAGATTTTAACTAATTTAGAACTTATGGATAATTTAGACAAATTACAAGACGAAATAGGAGGATTAAGCGCTGAAGTTGAAAGATTATTAAAACTTTTAGAAGAGAAAGATGAGGAAATTCAAAGATTGAATGAAAGGTTAGATAAGATAGATAACCTTGCTCATAGATTAGATAAAGTAGATGACATTACCTACGATATTAGAGAAGTAATTAAAAGATAGCCCCAACGCAACAAGTGCCTTTTGTAAAAACCTGAATAGTTCCCTGTGCAGTAACTGGACAAGTAAGGTCTTAAGGTTCAATGAGAATTCCAGCTTGTTCAACTGGGGGAATAACGCGGGGTGGAGTAGTGGCAACTCGGTGGTTTCATACGCCACAGACACGGGTTCAATTCCCGTCCCTGCTATATGGGCGAGTGGCGGAATAGGTAATCGCTATGGTGAGGATATTCTACAAAGGTATAAACATAAGAAACCTTTGGGTTGAAAAACATAAGCTAGTGGAGTAATTAACCACAAAAAAGAGTCCTTGTCAGGTGCAAATCCTGACCTCGCCCTAAACCAAGATATAAATTATGAAAATATCTAACGAAGAAAAATCATATTTAGCTGGTTACATAGACGCCGATGGCAGTCTTGGAATTTATAAAAGTAATCATGGTTATTATAGTGTCATAGTTACAGCTTCAAGCACTGATTTAAGAGTTCTAAACCGTTTAAAATTTTTATATAAAGGTTCTGTAAGATGTGTAAGACACGGAAAAGAAAATTGGAAAGATGAATATAGATGGGTTATCGCCACAAAACAATCTGTAAAATTCTTAAATGATATTTATTCTTATTTGATATTAAAAAAAGATAGAGCAAAAGTTTTATTAGATTTTCAATCAACTATGAAAAGTGGTCAGTATCTTACTCCCGAAATTATAAAAATACGAGAAAAGTTATTGAGAAAAATAGCTACCCTTAACAAAAAAGGTGTTTCGCCCACTAAAAAACTAATTTAGAATTTATGCGAGAAATAAAATTTAGAGGAGTTGATGAAAATAATAAAATATATAATTTGTCAGCCATAAACTTAAAAACTATGGCTGGGTTTTGTAAGGTGAAAGGAAGGGTTGAAGAAGAATGGTGTAAGTTTGAAAAGTTTATTCAGTTTACTGGCCTAAAAGATAAAAATGGTAAAGAGATTTATGAGGGGGATATATTAATGTCAAGGAATTTTAGTGGTGAATTTTCAAAAATTGAGGTTATATATTCACAAAAAGAAGGAGCATTTACTACTAAAGAGGGTTATTTATTTGCAAGATATGAGAATAAAATAATCGGCAATATCTACGAAAATCCTGAACTATTAAAAAACTAATTTAATTATATGACTAAAAAAACATTTGACGAGAGGTTTGATTGTAGGATTAAAGATTGGAAAAGACCAAAAAATAATTGTCATATCAAAGATTGCGAAGTATGTGAAAAAGATATCAAAGATTTTGTTATTGAAGAAGTATTACAGGTTTTGGAGAGGGTGAAGTTGAAGGAAAAAGAAATAACAAAAATGGATTGTTGGAGTAATGATGATGTAAGGGGTTTAGAAGAATTAAATAGAATGGAAGAAAATTACAATCAAGCAGTTCAAGACCTTGATAAAATAATTAACGATTTAAAAAAAGAATATGAGATGTAAAAATTGTGAAAAAATGGCAACAAGAAGTGCTAAAAATGGAGTATATTGTGAAAAGCATTATTGGAAAAATCCTGATGGAACTTCTATTACTGAACAGATAGAAAGAAAACATTATAATATCAAAAGAAATTATGACTAATAAAAAAATAATTGAGGAGATATTACAAAATTTTGAGAACGAAAATCATATTTTATTTAGAGACCAAAATCAAGCAAGAAAATTGATTGAAAAATCCCTCTGGCAACAACGTCAAGAATTTAAGAAATTGGTTGAGGGGATGAGACCATATCCATTTATACCTTGTCCAAAATGTGGTGGAAAATTAGAATTTGGTTCAAGTAAAGAAAATCGGTATGGTTGTTATAATAAAGAATGTCCTGCAAATAAAAGAAATCACTATTTTTATGTTGATTTGTATAATAAACTTGAAGGAGCTGAAAGATTAAACCAAGCCCTAACTGAGATATTAAAAGTAATAGAGGAATTATGAAGTGTAAAAAATGTGGCGAAAGGATATTCGCCTACCAAAGTTTTAGCGCGCAGGCGATAGAAAATACAAAGCCAGTAGAAGTTAGTTTTTATCATCTTAATTGTGCTTATGGATCAAAAGATCAATGAACGAATTTTAAAAATTTTAGGCACGGCAATTTTGCCTGAAATGTTAAAGATAGACCACGACTATACGATCGGTTTAACTATCAATATAACCGACATTAACAAAAAAAGTCGACAAGACGGTTCGTATAATTTTATACACAAAGGTAAAATGTTGGGCGAGCTTTTGGTTCAGAAAGATTTTGGCAAGAAGATATTTGCTCCAACAAAAGGCAGTAGCTCAAAGAAATGGCGCGATCAGTTATGGGCGTTGAGTGAGGACTACGAAGATTATATGAGAGTGCAACGAGCTAATGGAGAGGAGTTTATTGCGCTTTATAAGAAATTGAGAGATGAGAAATAGAGGAATGAAAAATCCATTCAGCGAGGAAACACGTATTTTGTTTATCGGCAATTTCCGATGCTTTAATTGTAGCCATAGCAATCAGGGACTGGAGCTTCACCATATCTTCAAAAGAGTATCGGCAAGTCCGTATAACGCGACGCCCATCTGCCGTGAATGTCACGAATTGGGAGATCTTCATTCAGACAAAAGGCGCTTAAATTTAATTCAAAAAACAACTGAGTGGCTTGTTACTGAACATAATTATCAGCCGTCTGCTGAGGATAGGGAGTTTATGAAAAAATATTATAGACCATTATATGAAAATTCATCAAATCAAAATTAAAGATCTAAAATTTGCTGACTATAATCCACGAAAGTGGAGCGAAAAGGCGATCAAGGAATTGACAAAGAGTTTAAAAAGATTTGGCATAGTTGATCCAATAATAGTTAACTCAGCGGATAAAAGAAAAAATATAATCATCGGCGGACATTTTAGAGTTAAGATAGCCGAGGAGATAGGATACAAAGAGGTGCCGGTGGTTTATGTGGATATATCTGATATTAAGAAGGAGCAAGAATTAAATTTACGTCTTAACAAAAATACAGGCCAATTTGATTATGACTTACTTGTTGAATTTGGTGAGGATCTATTGATTGATGTAGGATTTGAGAAAGAAGAGCTTGATGAGATATTTGATTTTGATGTAGAGGAAGATGGTTTTGATGCAGAGAAAGAATACGAAAAGATAAAAGAACCAAAAAGTAAGTATGGAGATGTGTATCAATTAGGGAGTCATAGATTGGTATGTGGGGATGCAACGAAGAGTGAGGATGTTGAGAAATTGATGGATGGAGAATTGGCAGATATGATATTTACTGATCCGCCATACAATGTTGGATATTATTATACTGTAACTTATGTAAAAGGAAGGGTTAGAAAAACAAAATTTCATACTTTTAATGACAAGAAAAGCTTTGAAGATTTTATTGATTTTATCTATTTAAGTTTCAATAACGGATTTAAGTTTGTAAAAGAAGGTGCTATTTTTTATTGTTGGCACGCTTCAAAGAATGAATATTTATTTAGACAAGGAATTGAAAAAGCAGGATGGCATATTTCTCAAACTATTTATTGGTTGAAAAATAATGCTACTTTTAATCGAGGGTTGGATTATTTATGGATAGTAGAACCTTGTTATTTTGGCTGGAAAAAAGGCAAAGGACATTATAAAAATAAAAAAATTACTAAAGGATTACAAAATATAATTTTGTTGGATAAAGAAAATTTTGAAGAATTATTAGATGTAATGTATGAACATAAAGACAGAATTATAGATTATGAACATCCAACACAAAAACCTATTAGATTAGCAGAAAGAGCCTTAAAAAAGCATTCTAAGAGGGATGATATTGTAATTGATCTGTTTGGTGGCAGTGGATCAACGCTGATAGGGTGTGAACAGTTAAATCGTAAGTGTTATATGATGGAGATCGATCCTAAGTATTGTGATGTGATTGTTAAGCGCTGGGAGAGATTTATAAATAATAAAGCTAAAAAATTATGAGCCAAAAAACACAAAAGAAAACTAAGGATTTACAATCAAAAAGAGATTTATTTTATGAAGAGTTTATCAAATGGATTGCATTGCCAAAGCCGTTACGAGAACCGAGAACACATTTAGAGCTTGCCGAGAAATACGGGGTTGATAAAGCAACATTAAGTCAATGGAAACATAAAGACGGCTTCTGGGATGAGGTAAGAAAAGAAATGAAACAATGGGCAAGAGATAAGACCCCGAATGTAATTCAGGCTATCTATCAAAAGATTCTAAAATACGGCAATGCTCAAGAGGCAAAGCTGTGGCTTCAGTTTATTGAGGATTGGAAAGAGAAGTCAGAGGTTGATGTGGGAGGTAAAAGCATTGAGGCTTTAGAGGCGAGTATAAGAAAATTGTTAAAGAAAAAATGAAAAGCTCTTACGAATTAGTTAAAGAATTTTACAAAGATGATAAAGGCAAGCCGTTTTTAATGACATCAGGTCAGGTGAAGATATTTGATGCGATTGCTAAAAGAGAAAAGCCGAGGATCCAGGTGGAAACTTATACGCAATATGGCAAGACTGATGTTATATCAATGGCCGTTTTGACCAGGGCAAGCACCTATCCGGAGAAGTGGGCGATTATAGCGCCTACCAAGAAAAAGGCAGGGATAATGATGGGGGACGTTATTAAGCACATTTTTGAAAATCAATATACAAGAAGTAAATTCAGAATAGATCCGGGAGAAAGCGAGGAAAGAATTAAGAGAGAGCGAAGTAAAGAAAGGATAACGTTTAAGGTCGGCAAAAATTTGATGGGAGAGATATTTATTTTATCAGCAGAGTCGCGGCGTAAAGGGGAAGATGCCGGAGATGCTTTACTGGGGTTTGGATCACCTAACCTGATAGAGGATGAGTCAGCCCTTATCCCTGATAAGATTCATTCAAAGGCAATGAGAATGCTCGGAGGCCACAAGGATAATTTCTTGTGTAAGGTTGGGAATCCGTTCAGACGCAATCATTTCTTAAAATCCTTTCAATCACAAAGATATTACAAGATGATAATAGACTATGTGCAAGGGATCAAAGAGGGAAGAATTAAGGAAGAGTTTGTTGAGGAGATGAGGAAAGAGGCGTTTTTCGGTGTTTTATATGAGGTTAAGTTTCCTGAACAGGGAGAGATTGATGATCAGGGTTGGTATAGCCTTTTGGTTGACACGCAGGTTGAGACGGCGTTTGCCGTTGATGATAAGAAGCGCCGAACAAAGAAACGATTAGGTATTGATCCGGCTCGGGGAGGGGATTTGAACGCGTATGTTATCAGAGACGATTTCACAATGAGAGTTAAGCACACGGACAGGGAGGCCGATACGATGGGAATAGTCGGCAAGACGATTCATTTCATAGAGGAGGAAAAGATACATCCGAGCAATGTATTTATCGGAACACAAGGTTTAGGCTGGGGAGCGTATGACCGGCTGATAGAGAGAGGATTTAAGGTTAATGCAGTAGTAGAGGGGGAGAAGTCAAAGGATATGATAAACGAAAAGAAAAGATATTTTAATATAAAAGCAGAGCTATACTGGAAAATGAGAAAGTGGATTTTAGCCGGGGGTAAACTGGATAGACACGATGATTGGTATCAGCTCTGCGACATAAAATACAAGGAAGATAGCAGTTCAGTTATTAAAATGATGTCAAAAGAGGAGATGAGAAGACGTGGTATTGAGAGTCCGGACGTTCCTGATGCCGGTATGTTCACGTTTGCCGCGCCTGTTGTTACTGAGAAAAAGGACGCTGTTCAATCAGGAGGAGTGGAAGAATACTATCCTGGTATGGGAGTTTAATTTATTGATTTATGAGAATAAATGTATGGATAGACAAAAAGATACATTTCATCAGGGAATTAAAATTGGAGAAACATTTCCTTGTAATGTTTGCAGACAAGCTAAAGATAGGAAAGCTCTTAAACCACTAAATAAGATGTTAATCTGTCCTACTTGTTACCCGTCATATTCTTATAAATTACTTGAAAGACATAGAAGAAAGAAAAAAAGTAAATTTAGATAATATGAAAAATATGAAAGAAAAAATAACTTCAAAAGATTTAAAAGAAGACAACGAAAAGCAAAGAATATTTATTACTATGGCTCTTTGTGATAAATGGGGATTTATTGGAATGCCTATTGGACTTTTTGTTGGAATGATGGAGGAAATAGGAGAGAAATATCCGAATTATAGAATTGAAAAAATGGAGACCTCTCAAAATACAACTCGTCTTCACGATAATTTACATATATCGATAATAAAAGAAATTTAAAAAATGAAAATACCCAAAAAAATCAAGGTAGGAGGACATATTTATAAAGTTATATATCCTTATCGTTTTAAGGAAAGGGAGGATCTCTATGGCAGGACAAATGAGGGAAGAAAGGAAATTTTTGTTACTAATTTAGACGCAAATGGTAATAAATTGCCTCAAACTAAGATTGAAGAAACTTTTTTACACGAGTTATTACACGCAGTTGATCAGACTTATAACAACAATGATTTAAAGGAGGAGATTGTAGCAAGAATGGGAGAGGGTTTATATCAAGTTCTTAAAGATAACAAATTATTAAAAGAATAATATAACGCTTATGGGATATAAAAAGAAACTAAACATTTGGAGAAAAAAAGATCTGAAGAAAAAGAGGTCGGCATTTTGGGATGAATACTGGCAGTTAATGAAAAAACACAAGATGGGATTTGTCCCGACGTTCAGGATTATAGACGGGCAGACTGTTCAGGCACAGAATACTATCAAGCCGTTGACTGACGAGGTGCTGGAGAAAATGGAGGAAGGGGAGAGGATGGCAAAGGAAGCCGAAGGAAGGGGCATATCTGTTGAGGAGCTGATGAAGGAAAAAGAGGATGAAAAGATACAGATAAAAGAAATGTCAAATAAAGAAATTAAGGATAAAATAGATGGAGAAAAACGAGAAACTGATCAGGGATCTGCTGAAATTAGCAGAGTCTGATATAGTGGCTAAATCAAAGAGTTATTATGTCGTGGGGATGACCTACGAAGATTTGGCACAGGAATTGCGAACGAAACTGATTGAGGTTGCTGATAGGTATGATGAGAGCCGGGGAAGTATGAGAACGTTCGCTCATATTGTTATGTGGAATCACATTAAGGATCTGATTAAAAAGTCAAAGAGAGAAAAGCGTAAAATTGACAGTTATCACCTTTCATTGACCGATTTTGAGCGTAAAGTGTGATAGATGTCGTATATAGTATATAGGGGGGTAAAAAGGGACAACAGAGATATTAAAAGCGCGCAAAGACTTTTGGTATTTCTTAGTCCCTTTTTGCTTTTGCCCGGGTCTTCTACCGACCGGCCCGGGCAGAAGCGTAAGCAAAAGCATTATGGTTGAAACAATTTGTAAAAAATGTGGAAATAATTTTAAGACTTGGGTTTCTCATTTGAAATTAGGGAAGGGTAAATACTGTTCTTATAAATGTGCAAGTATAGGTCGAATTTTATCAGAAGAAACGAAAAGAAAGATTGGTGAAAAGTCGAAAGGAAATATGTATGCTTTTAAAAACGGAAGACAAAAAGCGGGTGGATATATTCGTTTGTATATGCCCGATCACCCTAATTGTAATAAAAAGAATTCTATACTTGAACATCGTTATATGGTCGAATGTATATTAGGCAGATTTCTTGAAAAAGAGGAGATAGTTCATCACATTGACGAAAAAAAAGACAATAATATTCCAGAAAATTTATATTTATTTTCTTCTCATTCTGAACATACAAAGTATCATCATAGTCCTTTTTTGCTGATGTCTAATCTAATTTAATCTATAAAAATGGAAGATACTGTAAAAATAAAAACTGATCCGTTGGTTCAGAGATTAATAAAAGAGCGGGATGTTGCTCTTGAATTTCAACAAAGAAAACACGATCACTGGAACGAAAACTATACGCTCTATCGTGATTTTGTCCCGACCAACAGACTGACTCAGCGTCAGCCGGTCAACTTCCCGATTATGAAGGAGACGGGCAAGACCTGGCTGAGCAAGATTGACGAGCAACCGACCATTTTGTTTGAGTCCCTCGATAAGTCTGATAAGGGCAAGCAGAAAGAATTAGTTGTTAACGAGGTGTGGGACGACGACTACAAGAGAATGAAGCTCGACATTCTGGATATTCTGGAGAAAAAGATTGTTTATTTACAAGCCCGGACAATTAAAAAGCTTAATTTTATTGACGGTCAAATGGAGACGGATATTTTGGATCCGTATGACTTTTTGGTGGATCCGAAAGCACCGCCTCTTTATCTCGAGCTGGCTAGGTATGCGGTTCATACGCACATATTTAGGACATTGCGGGATATTATTGCTGATAATAAGTATGATGACAAGGCTAAAAATAAGCTCAAAGAGTATTTAGATAGCGATGACGCGGTAGTCAAAATAGAGAAGGCGGTTGACGCCAAGAGAGAAAAAGATGACAGGTTAGGGGTTTTGGGCGTTAAAAACTTTGACGATTTCGGGGCCGGAGATGTAATAGTGGAGCTCAACGAGTTTTACACTAATCTGTGGGACGAGACGACAAAAAAGTTTATACGTTATCTTATTACTGTCGCAGTTGATAATATAATTCTTTTAAAAAAACCTCTCAAAGAGGTAATCGGCGTTGAGTTTTATCCTTTCGTTAGCTGGGCTGACGATCTCGATCTTAATGATTTCTGGAGTGATGGCCCGGGAGATCAGGTCAGGACTCCCAACAAAATTTTAAATATCTGGCTGTCTCAATGGTTAGAGAACAGGACACTGAGAAACTACGGTATGGTTTTCTATGACAGCAATAAAATCAATGCATTAAGCTTTGATCCTAAGCCGTTCGGACAATACGGGATACCAGTGCCGGATGGTAAGACACTGGATCAGGTTTTAAAAAACGTTGAGATCCCAAACCTGGGCAATACCGTCAACGATTTGGAGTATATTGTGAGGATGATAGAGAAGGCCACAGGCGTAACCTCAACTGAAAAGGGGGTGAGCGAGAAAAAGCAGATAACCTTGGGAGAGGTGCAGATAAACCTCGGCGAGTCAGCCGAGAGGAGGCAGGGGATAAGCAAGATGTATAACCCGGCCTGGATAGAATATGCACAGAAGTGGTATGAGATGAAAAAGGCAAACACTCCTTCAACGTTAAAAACCAAGCTTCATAAGAAGGGCAGATCGAGCGAGGCAGGGATGTTCGAGCTGGAGGTGAGGCCGAGTGACTGGATTTCTGAGAAAGGATACAGGATTTTAGCAATGTCATCTTCAGAACAGGAGGCCGACAAGGTTACGGCTTTTCAAAAGATGATGGCCATTGCTCGGGAGTTCCCTACCAACAAGGTTTTACAAAAAATAGCCAAGAGGAGAATGCTTGAAATCGGCAACCTTACCTCTGACGAGATGAAGGAAGTAATGGATGAGGAGGAAAAGGGTATTGAGGTGCCGGATATTCCGGCAGGGCCGCCGACTGGTGCGCCAACAGGTGCTCCGATTGCATTGCCTCCGGGACCGCGAGTTCCTTTACCCGCTTAAATAGAATTTTATGAGCATTATAAATAAGTATTTAGACAAATTAGGGCTTAAAATAGAGGATCTGACAGCAGAGGAAAAGGAAATATACCGTGTTTGGGGAGACGAGCTGAAAGGCAGATTTGACAAGGATGTTTTTAAAATGTTTTTAGAGCAAAGGAAAGAGGGGCTGTATGATGTTTTAATCTTGCAGGAGCTCTCTAAAAAAGTGCTTCCGGTAGTTAAGGCTGAGCTACGGCTCATCCGGGCATTGCTCGGCTTTCTGCGAGGCACTGAGGGGGTTAAACTGGCGCGTGAGATGGAAATACAGGAGAAGATAGATAAAGCCAAGTAATTATGCCTTATCTAACTCCAGTTAAAAAAAAGAAGGGCTGGGTATTACCTAAAGTGGGAGGAAATTTTCACCGATCTAAAAAAGGAAAGATAATACATTTTAAATCAAAAGCCGGTGCCAAGAGAGCCGCGGGATATATAGGAGGAATAGAGCACGGTTTTAAACCAATCCGTAAAATGGCTAAAAAAAGAAAGGCAAAAAAGAGAACAACAAAAAGGTCTTCAAAAAGAAGGAGACGAGTTAAAAAAATTGGAGTTTATTAATAAGTTTAATTTTTAATCATATGGCAAAAGCACAATCAGAGGCATCGAAGCCAAAAATGAGTCCTGCCAGAGAGGAGCTGAATCGTTTAGAAAAGTCTTTGGCGGAAGCTGAGTCTGAGGAGGAACGAGGGCGACTTTTGGATCGGATCCGTGAGCAGGGTATGCTCGTGGATGGAGAGTAGAGATTTTTTATGCCGACAGGTATTTACCAACGAAAACCATTTACTCAGGAGCATAGAGAAAATTTAAGAAAAGCTCTTAAGGGTAAATCATTTCCGCATATGTATAAAGGGCATAAATTTTCTGAGATAACGAAAAAAAAGTTAAGACAATTAAAGTTAGGAAAGAAAAATCCGAACTGGAAAAAGGGAATTACCCCATTGAAGGTTTTATTTAGAAGTAGTTTTAAGTATCGTCAATGGCGGTTAAATGTTCTTATTAGGGATAATTTTACTTTTCAAGAATGTGAGCAGAAAGAAACAAATCTTATAGCTCATCATATTAAATCTTTTGATCAGATTATTGAAGAATATGATATTAAAACATTAGATGAATCATTAGAATGTGAAGAGCTTTGGGATATAAATAACGGTATAACATTTTGTAAAAATTGTCATAAAAAGGTTCATAAAAAGTTAATAATTTGTAATGCTCAATCCCTTTAAAAAGGAAAGAGCAAAGAGGTGTTATATGAACACGCCAACTAAAGACAGAAAGGACTCGGGAGAAGGGAAACCAACTTCCCCCAATCCGCCTGCGGAAGGCAACCAGGAAGGACAACCTGGGCCTCAAAAACCATCTGCACCTGAAGGAGGGTCTTCATCAGATGTAGATTATTGGAAGGGAGTTGCAACCCAAACCCAGGAAAAATTGGGTAAGGCTAACGTAACTGTTAAAACGTTGAAGGCTCAGATCGAGGAGCAATCCAAAATCGAAATCCGACCTGATAACATTGAGCAGGAGTTACGCCGTGAGAGATCTGATTGGGAAGATCTTGACGAGGCAGAAAGAAAAAGGTTGATAAGCGAAAAATTAGAGAAAGCACGGACGAACGTCAGGATCGCTCAGCAGGACAAGGAAATTCAGGATCTGAAATGGGAAAATAGCTTTGATAGAGTTATTTCTAATCCCGATTACTCTCAGTTAAAAGAGAGAGAGGCTGAATTTCGGGAGTTTGCTGAGCAACCCGATAACAAGGGTCTTAATCTGGACACTCTGGCTAAATCGTTTCTCTTTGAGGACGCCAAGAGAATTGGTGCCGAAGAGGAAGTTGAGAAAGCCAAAAGGAGTGCACTGGAAAGACCGTCTGGCGGTGAAAAGACTGCCATAAAGCCCAGCGAGATGAGCTTAAAGGAACTTAAACGAATGCGTAAGGATGATCCCCGAAGGTATGAGAGACTTATTGAGCAGGGGAAAATTACCAAGGTTCCGGAAAAGTAAATCATCTTAGGGGCAATGGTCGCGGGGAGGATAAAAAAAAGAAATCTTTTATAAGAAATCTTTTATAAGGGTTCTTTGATAATCTATTGACAGCTAACTTCTGCTAATCTATTGAATCATATCTTATATGACACGCTTTACATAATCTAATCCAATCCTTTAGGTCCCTTAAATACTCATGGCTTTTGTTTGCCCAGTGAATTTTCCTGCCTGTTAATCCATCTGTTTTACAATGTTCACATTTGGTAGGTCTTCCTAATTTATTATTTATCCAATGATGTAAAGCAGAATAACCAACATTATCACCTTTCCATAAAGGATGATTTTCATCTGTTTTAGATATACTTAACTTTATTTTATGATTTTCTGAAAATTCCATTCCTATATGAGATTCACTCATTTTATTTCTGGATTTTTCAGAATGTTTATATCCTAAATGACCTTTATCTCCTTTCTTAAATAATGTTGATTTATCGCTACATTCTTTTGAGCAGAATTTACCTTTTCCAATTCTAATTCTACACGGATAAGTTTGAAAATCTTTATTACATTGTAAACATTTTAGAGTAATCATAGCTTTATTATAGGTTATTAGAAATTAGTTGTCAATTAAAGATTATTTAAGAATTTGAGGATAAAAGTATGGCCCTTAGTAATTTTGGCGAACAGTTTGCGGTAAATGTTCTTAGGAAATTTTACCGTGTAGCTGTTGCCCCTATGATTACAAATGCTGATTACGAAGGAGATATCAAAAAAGGTGGAGACAGATTAAATATCTTGTCTTTCCTTGGTGATGTTACGTGGAACGATTATACTGTTGGAACTGATATGACTGTCCAGGCATTGGCTGACACTGAGGATCAGCTCGTCATTGATCAGAAGAAGTATTACAACTTCGACATTGATGATGTTGATAAGCAGTTCACCTATGTTGATGATCAGGACAGCACCCTTATCGAAAACGCCGCTGATCAGTTGGGTAAAAAGATTGATACGTTAGTTTTAGCGCTTCACACCCAGGTTAAGGCCGGTCATCGTATCGGGACGGATTATACCACAGGAACGATTGCCGTTGATTCTGCTGGAGTTGTTACCGGAACAAGCACGGTCTTTACATCTGCTATGGTAGGATTAGGTTTTTCTCCTGATGCAGGTGTTACGTGGTATAGGATATCCGTTTTCACCAGCACGACCAGTATTACTGTCACTGATTGGGATGACACTGCGTATAGCGGCGGAGTTGTGAGTGGTGGAACTTCCTATATCATTGAGGCGAATACTGTGTTTACCGTCACCAAAACCACTATCTATCAGTATATTGTTCAGTTGGGAGAATTATTGACTGAGGATGATATACCTGAGCATAGCCGGTGGCTTGTTCTTCCCCCAAAGATTGCGACACTTGTCCGTCAATCTCCTGATCTAACCCCTGCGGTTGATCGCGCCTATGACGAAGTGGTTCTGAATGGACATTTAGGAATGATTGCCGGATTTAGCGTTTATGAGAGCAATCAGGTTGCGGGAGATAATAGCGCTGGTTTTCGCTGTTTAGCAGGACATATCGGGTTTATCACCTTTGCGAAGGCGTTTACTGAGAGCCGCGTGAAAGAAGCAGAAAAGCAATTTGCCTTATTGTATCAGGGTTTGTGTCTCTATGGCGCGAAAGTTGCCATTGAGAGAAGGAAGGCTGGAGCATATTTGTTCGCTAATCGATAGAATTACTTGATTTTAATTGCCCTAAGTCGATAAAGGGCTTGGGGCAGTGATTAACTAAGTAATTTAACCACTAATTATATGGCGTATAATAATTTACCCAACTTTGATACGAACCAAAAAACGGTCACGACTTCTGGCACACCGGTGCAGTTACCGGCAATGAGTGTTCCTCAGGGGCTTATGTTGACGATACGGGCTAAGCTGGCTAATACCGGTGATATCTTTGTCGGCCCGTCATCGGCTAAAGCCCTTAAAACCAGCAATCAAAACCTCGTATTATCGGCAGGGGAATCAATTCAGCTCAAAATAAGTGACGCTAATCTTGCCTGGATAGACGCGGCTGTTAACGGAGAAGGTATTGAGCTTGTTGTAGAACAAGACAAATAAGCTAATTTAGTTTAGCTTTTTTAATTTGATTAATTTATGTATATGAACAAAAAAATCATTACAACAGCTATTATTTTAGCTGTTCTCATTTCTTCGACGGCAGTGGTCTCTGCCGCCAAATTAGGAGGTCGGATAACTCCCGCAAGTCTGTGGAGGAAAAGCGGGTCGGCAATTCTTCCGACGGTCTCTACCTGGGAGCTTGGAAAGAGCACCAGCCGTCTTGCCAAAGGGTGGTTTACTGATGTGGACTCTACCTCAATGACTATCGGGGGCGCGTCAGAGGGGCCCCTGACGATTGATGTAACGAATGCAGAGGCGTTATTGGTGCGCAAAGACGGCGATACGGGTGATGTGTTTACGGTTGATACCTCGGGATCAAAGGTAGGAATTGGAGGAAAACCAACAGACGGGGCTCTTCATATACTTACCGCTTCAGCAGGAGCGGTAACTGCCAATGTAAATGACGATGATTTAGTTATTGAAAATAGCACTCACGCAGGATTATCTATTCTGACTCCCAATAATGTTTTTGGAACAATCGCTTTTGGCGATCCAGAAGACAATGATATTGGTCGCATAGATTATGACCATACAAACGATAAAATGCGATTGATTGTTAATGCTTTAGCTCCTTTAATTATTGATAATTCTGGTAATGTCGGTATCGGGGTAAGTCCACTAAAAGAATTACATATTTATGATGCTACTGCGGCCAAGGCTCTCATTGAATCCGACCTTGATACTACCGGTAGCACAGCTGAGTTACTTTTTAAGGTTAATTCACTTGATACTGATTTTAGAATAAAAGCGGGCATTATTTTTGACAGACAGGCTTCCTTCGGGCGTGGAGATCTGCACTTTGCCGTTGATACTGTTGCTGATGAGGGGAATATTGCGGTATCCGATGCCAAGTTAACAATAAATAGTTCTGGCAACGCAACTTTTACTGGAAATGTAACTTCATCAGATACGGCCGATCTTGGATGGACAGTGCAGTCTGCGGCTAATCAAGCCTGCACGACAACTTGCACCTCTGCCGCTGTATTCGGATTTGATACCGGCGCTTCAAATATTGTAGGGCCGAGCGATGCAACAGCTGACGCTTGTGTTTGCGCGGGTTCATCATAATAATTAAATAAATATTATTTATGGAAAATTCAAAAAAGTATTCATTAAATTCTATTGATTGGAAAAAGATTGGAACTGGATTACTGATTGCCCTGGGCGGTGCTTTCGCCACTTATTTAGAGGAGCTTATTCCGAGCATTGATTTTCAGTCCTTTACTCCTTTGGTAGTCGCAATAAATAGTATTATTATAAATACTATTAGAAAATTTTTAACTGGACTAAAATAAATCAAGATGGATAAAAAAAGCATAGCCGCCGCCTTGTTGTTAGGCGCAGTTACTATTGGCGCTATAAATCTTAATATAAATATTGATTCTAAAAAGTTTTGGGAGAAAGCGATAAGAGGAGAGCTTTATACTACCTCTTTTAATCAGGAACAGTATAAGATTCTGAAGACAGACCTCATTGATCAAGTAAATCAAAAAAAGACTATGACTTATCAGAGTTATAGTCTTTATTTACAAATGTTAAATAGAGAGATTAAGAAAAGCAGGGGATGGACAATCGGAAATGTGGATAATAAAAATTTGATTCCTAAGCTTAACTCTGAACTTGAGAAATCTCTGTAAGATTACTGACTAATTGGGGACTATTCTTTAAATTTTCATAATTCATATGTTCTGCTTGTGTATCAAATAAATATAAATTTTCAGGTAAGTTATTTTTCCTATCGCTATCAATATGATGTATTACTTCTTTAGATTCAAGAAATCTACCCAGCATACATTCAGTAGAATAACGATGTTCGTAAATATAATTATTTATAGCAGAGGGATGTTCAGGCATATTGAGTAAAATATATCCATTGCCAGTTTTTTTTCTTCCGCCTTTCCAGCTTGGATTATCTTCTCCAAATTTACGAACTCCATACATAGAATTTTTTTCTCCTTTTAATGATTCGCTTATCTTTCTTTTAGTTTCTTCAGAATGTTTAAAACCAGTTTTCGATTCACTCATCTTCTTTTTGGACTCTTCTGAATGTTTAAAACCTTTTTTGGGCATACAATTTAGTTTAAAAATTATATTCTAATTATATCATATTTTAATACGAATGGCAAGATTAGAACCAATTATAATTTCACAATTCAAAAATATTTCTCCCCGGGGATTCTTCTGGGTAGAAAGTTTTGCGGCGATAAACCAAGGCAATAAAAGCTTGATGGCCTTCAAAGGCGGATTTAGCAAACTTTCCCAGAAGGGGGATACTGGATTAACAAATCTTGATTTGGTCGAGGGGTTTACTTTACGCAGATTAAGCTCCACTGATTATCTCTACGCGATCGACGCAAACGGATTTATTTACCGGACAAACGCGATACAGACGTCATCGTGGGCTGAGCTGAGAAATCCTGTGCCGGTTTCCAGCCAGCATCCGGGCATAATGCCCTTTACCATTTCAGGTGTAGAGAATCTTATGTATACCACGGCACAATTCTTGTGCAAGACGGCTGACGATGTGACATTTGTAGAGAACATTGATTTAGGAGCAAGTCAAGCGACGTGGTATAGAGGAATGTTTGAGCTGGGCGGGACTCTTTATATCGGCAATGGCAACGATCTGGCTTCTTTTAGCAGGACAGGCGTGCTTGATACGGCAGTAAAGACATTTCCTGAAGATTATTACTTTCGGACCGGAGAGAGTAACGGAGATTATGCTCTTATCTCAGTTTTTAAAAACGGCAGAAGTTTGCTCTTGATGTGGGACGGAGTTCATAACTACACTAAAATTCATAAACGTGAGAATATCGTTCAGGCCATTGTGCCATATAAGAACGGGTGGATATTCTGGGAGGACGTAAAGGCCTATTTCACTGACGGTTATCGCATTTCAGAAGTATCCGGGGCGACATTACCGGGACTGGAAGATAAAATGCAGGATTTGAGCATTCACCCGGAGGCATTAAAGATAGTCGGGGACAATCTACTGGTTGGAGGCGGTTTTGCAGGTTATTTACAGGCAAAAAAGGGAGTATGGGCCTTTAATCTGAAAAGTCTCGATTGGAGGTTCTTTGCAGTCAGATCGTCAACAAATGACTTTCAGTATCGCAATGTTACGATCGGCGCCTTATATTTCAATACGCTTTATTTTAATAATGTATTGGTCGGTTATATAACGGACTCTTTGATTTCTAATCCCAATTTTATCGGACTAGTGTCATTAAATTCTCGGGCCGCCCCTCAGGGCATTTTGATCTTCCCTTTTGTGATACCTTCTAAAAGAATGAAGCTAAAAGAGCTGATTATTAATTGGATGCCTGACGTGGATGAGTTTGAGGCGAGTGGCAGTCCACAGCTTAATTTCACTTTACGGATCTCCGAGAATAAAGAAATAATGCATCAGTATGGGGAGACAACTGTCGCGTCATCGGACAATCTAACGCTTGTTGTTGACGGGACCGTTGCGACCTTTAATCACGGGAAAGTAGGGGACGAGATAGTTATTTTATCAGGAATCAATGGAGGGCTAAGAAGGCATATTAAGTCAATCGCCAATCCGGGAGCGACAAATGAAACCTATACACTGGATTCAGCAATGAATGGCAATACAGAAATCGGGATTCGCTTCAACATAATGCCATTTAAACTGATTCAAACAAAAAAGACATTGACTGATTACAAAGAAAACAAGGTAAAATTTAACTTAAATAATCTACGAGTCAGTAATAATCTGCTTGTTGAACTTGAAATTAGCCACACGCGATATCCTATAAGTATAACTTCAATCGTGATTGTTCCTTCTGAAGTTTTAACGGATTAGAATTATGAGTTTTTTAGGTAAAAGTCATATTGAAAATATACAACCACTTTGCAAGAGCTGTAATTCTATAAAACACGATAAAATAATTAATTATGACGAGATTTACAAAAGTTAAACAATTAGAGGGGAATAATGTCGAGCTTACGGAATCAAAGCAACAGGTTTCGATTATTGATTTAGCCGGACTGGAAGAAGAGGTTGCGAGGTTAAAAAAAGAATACGATGAGAAGCTGGCGATTTTAAAAGAAATTAAACAAAAATTGCCAAAATAATATGCCACACGAAGAAGAGCAAACAAAATCGGAAGAGGAACCATTTGGTGATTTAGATTTACCAAAGCATATCCACGAACATAAACTTATTGAAAAAATTCTGCCTCATTTTACCGAGGTGATGGGAGGATCGTGGAATGTAGGAACTATAAATACGTGGGAAGTGAAGGACATCAGTGCTTTTGTGCCGAAGGGGACTTTGTATGCCGATATTCTGATAGATAACACGGTCTCCGCGCTTGTGGTCGCAGGGGTGAGGGAGGTCGGATCATCACTGGACAGATTTAGAAATTTAGCCGCAAGTCACGGCATTATGATAATGACGGTTAAGGTCAATGTTGATCTTAAAATAGAGCACTATGCAGGGGCGACGGCAGTCGATTTCTGGGTGGTTGGCTATTACTTGTAATCTACTACATCTTTTGCCTATACGCTCTCCCTAGGGCAACCTCGCAAGGGAAAATGGGCGTTAAAGGGCATATAACATAATAATATGAAAAAACAGGCTACAATCGACGCGGTAAAGCTTAATAAACGTATTGATGATAATGACACTGAACTCACCTCAACTATTTTAGAGGGTTTTTATGACAATGGTCTTCTCGCCGTCTCTTCAGCGTTAAAAAAGATTGATGAGGGCTGGTTTATAAATTATGACACTACCAATGATATTGATATCCAAAGCGGTATTTCAAAATATCCCTTGCCGACAGGAACAGTGGAGATCAAG
The DNA here is from genome assembly GCA_027718005.1 of Patescibacteria group bacterium AH-259-L07. Classification (GTDB taxonomy): domain Bacteria; phylum Patescibacteriota; class Patescibacteriia; order UBA2591; family UBA6264; genus JALLOO01. Next base: position 26,528 of record JALLOP010000002.1, read on the forward strand.
GCGATGGAGGCGGCTCTTGACGGATCCAACTTTAAGAAAGTGACTATCAAGTATGTCAGGGAGTTAAAGCAGTCTTTCAAAGAGGAATTAGATAATAGAGGAAGCGAATCAAGTCCTGTTATTGTCGTGGTCGGGACTGATTTTTATATAATACCTAAACCGACAAAGAACGTTACTGACGGAATTAAAGGGGTCTATATTATCGTTCCGTCGGTTATAACAACTAGTAGCACCCCAGCCATTCCTGATATTTTGCAGGAAGATATTATTCTTTTTATGGAATGGAGGGTTGACAAGGTGCAGTCAACAAAGTCAGAAGCCGTTGCTTCGTATAACATTTATACAGCTCAGCTTAAACAGCATTTGAGCGAGGTAAAGCCAAAGGTTGATGATTCCTCGTCTCATCAAATGTTTCACGATCTTCCTGATCTTGTCAACCTGAGTCGAGGAAAAGGTTCACGCGGCCGCCTCCAGTTTTAACTTTTTGATTATGGTAAAAGGATTCAAACATTCAGATGAAACGAAAGAAAAACTAAGAAAAGCAAATTTAGGGAAAAAACATACCGAAGCAACAAAGAGAAAAATGAGTGAAGCCCGTAGAGGAGAAAGACATCCTATGTTTGGTAAAAAATTCTCTGAAGAACATATAAGAAATTTAAGTAATGCTCTAAAAGGAAGAAAATTATCAAAAGAACATATAAAAAATGTGAGTATAGCTCTTAAAGGACATAAGGTTTCAGATGAAACTAAAAGAAAAATAAGTATAGCCAATAAAGGGAAATATATAGGAGTAGAAAATCCACGATGGAGGGACGGAAAATATAAAAATAATGGTTATCGGTATTTTCGTATGCCCGAACATCCATTTATTAATATAAAAGGTTATATTGCAGAACATAGATATATGGCTGAATGTCTGCTCGGTCGGTTTCTTGAAAAAATTGAAGTAATACACCACATAGATGAAAACAAAGAAAATAATTTACCCGAAAACCTTTATCTTTTTTCTTCTGAATCTGGACATAGGAGACATCATAATCTTAAAAATAAACTTCAACTTACATCAAATCTAATTTAATAATATGCCACAACACGAAATACAACCGATAACAGAAATAGAACCGCTTGAAGAATTGCCATTTGAACAGCGGAAACCAATAGATCCCGAACAGATTAAAACACTCTACCGGGCCTATTTAGGCGAGGAATATAACCCAGTTACCGCCGAAACTCCCGGCGGATGGGCTGATATTATAAGACATCACATAGAAAAGAGGACTCCGGAGGCGGAGTTGATCAGCTTTTTAGGCGCGCATCCTCAAACTATGGAGAGAAGAAAGAAGATCGGGACAATTCAGGCAGGGGCGGCCGCCGGTGCTTCCTCCGCTGACATCGCCGCATATCTGCAATCACTGAAAACACCTTTTAGTGAGGAGGAAGTTGTCAAAAGGTTGCGCGAGGAGCTTGGTGTTCTCCCACTGGAGAAAGCTGTGTTTGAGCCAGAAAAGACGGCCGAGCAGATTTATCTTGATATCTTTCAGGAAAGAATGAAGGACGAGTCAGTGGTTGCGGCCAAACAGGAGATCTCCAAAGTTGACAAGCAGATAGCTGATCGGCGCGAGGCACTATCAATAGAATTGAGAGAAATTGAAGATAATCCCTGGTTGACAGAGACGGGCCGGTCAAAGCGTTTTAGAAAGAAACAAACCGAGGCAATGGAGGATATAAATAATTTTATCAACCAGAGAAAACAATTTGAAAGTGTTGTTGATTTTGCCCTGACAGAGGCGGAGCGTTCTGCCCAGCAACAGTCAGCAATTTATATGGGAGAGATAGGCAGATCAAAGGAGTATCTGGAGTATCTTCAAAAAAGGATTGGAGAGGAAGTGGGACGTGAAAGAGAGGGGTTTGAAGCTGAACGGTTACGAAGAGGAGTTGAATTTACTCCTGAAATTTGGAAGGAACAGGCGAGGCTGGCTGGAGAAGAAGAAAAGAGAAAACTTGAAAAAGAAGAGGGTAAAGAAAAGAGAGACCATATAAGAAAGTTACAACAAAAGTATCCTGATGTTGGTATTTTAGAGACCGACACTCCGGAGATGATTGCAGGTAAGATCAAGAAATCAGGAGTATTCAGAAAGGAGATTTATATTAAGCCACCGAAGGAGGAAAGAATAACTGATGGTTTAAGCGATAGAGACAGAGCAAAACAGTTTTTAACTGATAATCCTGACGCTTCTGACGATGAACTATTTAATGCTATTAGAGAGAATACTAAATTAAGCATTACTGATTCAAGGAGTTTAATTAAAACAAGAGAAAAGCCACAATTTTTAGATAGTGCTTATATTTATGGTCTTTATACAAGAGAAGAGTTAGAAAATAAGGTTAAAGATGCGGGATATAATAAATTATTATTAACAAGAGACCAAGAAATACAAAATTATATAAACGATTTAATGAATTATGTTAAACGATATAGAGATGCAGGCTATTCAGATAAAGAGATTGAAGGCTGGTTAGATTCTATACACGAAGAAAAATTAAAATAATATGGCTCTTGATTTATCTGCCTTTGGCATTAAAACTAAAGACCCTATTGAAGAAAAAGAACCAGAGATAGGTAAATTAAACCTATCCGCTTTTCAAATACCGCAATTTTTGGGTGGTGGAGAATTTAGAGGACGATCAACCTTACAGCCCAGCGAATTAGAACCTTTTAAAACAGAAAGAGGTGGATTAGGAACTATTGAAAAACGAGAAATAAGAGGTGGCACATTTTTAGAAACAGAAAAAGAAGTTGATCACATTATACCCCTTGCATTAGGAGGGACAGAAGATCCTCATAATTTACAGGCATTAAAAAACAAAAAAACAATCACTCAAACCATTTTTGACGCTTTTACTGGCAAGAAAAGACTGCCAAGTGATTATAAACCAAAAAATCGGCAAGAAGGCAAAATGGTCGTAGAATGGAAAGCTATAAATAAATATGAAAGTGGTGAAATTAGCTTGGCAGAAGCTCGTGGTGCGGTGATAAATTGGGAAGACCCTGCTATATTTTTACACGAAGAAAGAGAAAAACTTAAACCCCCTATTGATATATTTGATTTATTTAAAAAAAAAGAAGAGCCAAGATTTGAAATTCCTATAACAGAAGAAGAAAAAAGGAGAGTAGTCAAACCATCGTTGCTTCCTGAACCATCAATTTGGAAAGGTAATTTACCAGAATTTGTTAAACATAGTTTTAAAAAACAATTACAAAAAGAGAGAATATATAGTTGGTTCATTAAAACACAACCAGAAAGAAATAGAGAAATACAAACATTTGCACCTTTGATATTTACCTATGAAGGAAGGAATAAATTAGTTGAACAAGGTAAAATTACTCCAGAAGAGGCAGAGATATATTCTGTAATTCCAGAGTATCTTCCAGTTTTTACTGGTATGAGACAAATGGGAGTTAAAGAATTAACAAAAATGATTGGAAAAGCCTCTGAATATAAAAGTGGACAGCAATTTGCTGAAGCAATCGCTAAAAAATTTGGCACGAATGTTACTGAAGTCAATAAGGGGTTTGCTAAATTCGGTATGCCAAATGCTCAAAAATTATGGGAATTTGCTACTGGCAGAACAACGGCTTTGACAATACCTAAAAGGCCAATTCCGGGCATTAAAGGAAAACCGCCAATTATAACTCCGCCTCCTGCTCCTGTGAAACCAGTCTTACCTGTTTTACCAAAAATTCCTGTTAAACCAGTTTCTAAAATTACCGAAAAAGTTAAGATACCAACAATTCCGTCAGTTGGGGTTAAACCAGAAGTAAAACCAGTTGTTCCAGAAGAAGTTAGACCATTGCCTAAAGATATCAAAAGAGTGGAGCCGGAAGTAAGGGTTACAGAGAGAGAATTAAGAGAGGTTATTTCTAAAGAGCTTAGACCATTGGCAGAGGAAGTAAAAAAGTTTAAGAGTCCTGAAGAATTTATTAAAAAATTAAAGTCTATTGATGATGAATTGGTAAGATTGCGTTCAACAATACCGACGATTGAAAAAAGAATCCAGAAACTTCCAAAAGAAGATAGATTTTTAGCTGAAGTTGTAGCAGGAGAAAAATTACAGCCAGACATTATAAGGGCTTTTACTGAGAAATTTGACGTTGGAGAGGATGCCTTGAGGAGGTTTTTTAATCTTGCCAAAGTAATAGAATTTAAACCAAAAGTTAAGCCAATTCTTAAAGGATTAGAACCTCTTGCTAAAGAGGCGAGGAAGTTTAAGAGTTCAGAGGAGTTTGTAGATTTTATTGAAAAAAGTATTGTAAAAAGAAAAATTGAAGTTCCTGTTGGAATGAAAGGAATCCCTGAAGTAGAGAGAGAAATAAATAGATTACAAAATATAATTCGTAAAAATTTTGTTGTAGATGCTAAACTTTCTAAATCTCAACTCACCGACTTCTATAATCAAGCAGTAAAAGAAGTTAAGCCTATTGTTAAAGCTAAAACCAAAGTAAAACCCAAATTAAAGCCAGAAAAAGTCCCAATAAAAGCAGTAAGCGATTTTAAAAATTTTATAAACCTCAAGAAAATCAAAACAAAAGACATTCCATATAAAGAGATGGACATTGCTGAAAGAACGACGCCAAAAGGTAATAAACTCCCAGCAATAAGAAAAACAGGATTTTTTGCCACTAAAGATATAGAAGATGCTTTTGTAAGAGATGTTTATAATCAAACACTTCCACCGCATTTAATGGCGTTAAAACAAGATGGATATAAATTGGGTGGTAAATTTGGAGTTATTTTTAGAAGAATATGGAAACCAACTGAAAAAGCTATTAGAAATGAAAAAGAATTTATATCTTCGCACAGCAAATTGATAAGACAGTTAGGGAAAAAACATCATATCAAGCCCTCTGAAAAAAACTTAAAACATTTATCAGATGTCATAGAGGGCAAAGTTAAAGCTACCCCAAAAGAAGAAGCATATCTCAAGGAATTAAGAACAGTATTAGATGATTTAAGAAATCAAGCCAATGCGGTAAGAAGGATAATGGGTAAAAAAGAAATTGGCTATATAGAAAATTATATCCCTCATATACAAAAAACAGCCTTGTGGAGTGAATTATTGTCTAATAGGGCTACAATATCAGATAATTTAGATTTTATTATTCCCAATCAAGCTAAAAATCCTTTTGCCTATAAAAGAATGTTTGAATTATTGCCTGATGCAGAAAGAAATTTATATATTCTTTTAGATAGATATATCAGGGCAATATCTAAAGACATTTATCTTGCGCCTGCCATTGAAAATATAAAAGTATATAATAGTGTTTTAAAAAATAGAGAATTGACAAATGCCTCCAGATATTGGGATGAATATATAAGAACAGGATTGATTGGGAAACAACATAAACTTGATTTATCATTAAGCATAGGATTAAAAGGAAGAAAAGTATTGCAAAAATGGAATAACATGGTTAATTTAGCTTTTTTAACAGGCAAGGTGGCTTGGAATTTAGCAACCCAGCCATTGTCTTATATAATGAATGTTCCAATGGAAACTGGTATCAGAAATTCAATTATAGCTATTGGCAAATCTTTCAATAAGTCATTAAGAGAATATGTTAAAATAAATTCAAATGTATTGGCTATCAAAAGCGGAGATATTAGGGCAATAGCCATTGGAGAGGGAAGAAATATACAAAATAGAATTTATAAAACCAAGATAAATCACTACAACGATTTTATTTCTATGTTGGGATCGATAGAAGAAAGGGAATTAACAAGAGCTTCCTTTATAGCTGGATTAGAACGAGCAAAACAATTAGGACTTAAGGGCGAAGATACTATATGGTTTGCTGATTTAACTGCCGCAAGAACACAATCAATGTATAATAAAGAAAATAGAGCATTGATATTAAATAGCGACATTGCAAGAACCATGTTTCCTTTTCAAAGTTTTTCTGTTGAAATGTTTAATCATTTTAAAGAAATATCCACCAAGGCAAGTGGGGCAATGCGATTAACATATAGACAGAGATTTGGTAAATTATTTGGATTGTTAGTTGGGTTGTATTTAGCAAATTTATATTCGGAAGCATTAACGGGACGCAAAAAAACAACAATCGGCACTTTTGTTCCTTTCTTTGGGGCTTATGTTGATATGTTAATTGCCAAAGGGGCAGGCAAAGAATATTATGGTGGTAGAAGCCCTATAACTGTTATTCAAATATTACGAGATGGCTTAGATGGAGCGAGGGATTATATAGAGCATGGAAGTATAAAGAGATTAAGAAAACTTGCTCTTAATTTCGGATTAGCACTTGGAGGAATTGGCGGAGGGGGACAAATAAACAATATCATAGATGGCATAATGGCTAATATAAACGAAGATGTTAGAAATATCAAAGGAGATGTTATGTTTGAAGTAAAAGATGCCGAAAGTAAAATAAAAGCACCTATTTTTGGAATATGGGCTACAAAAGAAGGCAAAGAATATTGGTTGCCAAAAGAAAAGAAAAAGAAGCCTGGTTTACCCAAATTACCAAGTCTTCCTAAATTACCTAAGTTACCTAATATTTAAAATGTTTCTTCCAAATAAATCCCAAATACCACACCCATTAAAATTAAACCTATTATAAGCATCCAATATACTTCTGCATCTTCTTTTAATATATTTTTCATAAACTATTTCTTATGACTAAAAAAATTAAAACTCAAGGCAAAATTTACTTCGCTAACGGAAAATATTTTGGAGTTATCGGAAAAGTTAAACAAAAGAATAAAGATAAATATTCAAATTCTTAAAAAGGTTAAAATAGAGGATTATCAATCCATTGTAGCGTTTTGTTGATTTCCTCTAATTTACTATTTAATGTATCCATTTGACTTCTACTAATTGATCTATCAAGTTGATCAAGGTAATCATAAATAGATGGATCAATAGGGGCAACAGAATACTCTAATTTAAGTTTTAGCTTAGTAAGTTCTAATCGGGCTGATTCGGCCATTTCTTTATAAGCGAGCGCGGCCTCAAGGGCTTTCACATAATCTTCTAATACTTCGCTTATCGCTTTCTCAAATTTTATATCCACATCACTTTTATTATAACTATTTTGAGCTAATGTTTCATACGCTTCCTGCCATTCTGTAACATTGTCTATACAAGTATTCCGGTCCTGCAGAATTACTAAATGTTCATTTTTAAAGAAATTTAAATCTTTCTGACATTGCTGATACCCTGGATTATCCTTATAAACAATCTTTTCAACCGGTATTTCTTTGATAATTTCTTTTGGGACTTCCTTAATAATTTCCTTGACGACAATTTTTTCAACAGGGACTTCCTTAATTATTATTTCGGGTTCGCAAATTTTTGTAGAGGAAGATTCAGAGGAAGATTCATAGGAAGATTTTTTTGGTGATGTTTCAATTTGAGACAATTCTTTTTTAAACACTTGACCAACTGAAGATTTTATATTTGACCACGAAAACCAATCAAAAAAACCAGCATTAGCCGGTTGAATATTAATAAAAGATAATAATAAAAGAAGAGATATAACGATTATTAAATTCTTTTTACCCCACATCATATTTTAATTATAACAGATATTAGAAAAAAGTCAATATGCCAGATAAAATTTCACCAAAAAATAATGAACAAGATAGACAATTAGCCAAAGTTGAACAAAGAGTTGAAGATTGGTTTGTTTTGTTTGATAAATTTATAATTAACGATTTTCATTCTCTTAAAAAAAGAGTAGAAAAGATTGATATTCGCGTTTGGGGGATTCTGATTACTCTTATAACAATTCTTTTAGGAGTGATTGGTATTTTAGTAAAGTTGTTTAAATAGAGATGTATGTCATATCAACTCTTTTATAAAAATGCACCACAAGTGATTCTGGTGCGTCACAAACACAAAAAATATGCCTAAACATCGTAAATATCCTAAAAACTTCGGTTTGATCATAGAAGAGCCGCGTCCGTCTGATTGGCAATTTGGCGTTAGCGCAATAGATGAGACGCCGATTAATCCTTCAGGCGATTGGTCTAACTTTAGACCAGCCATAGAATATCAGCATTATCCTAACTTTGATACAATGGGGTGCGTTTCATTCTCGGCTCTTAACTGCTTGGAAACATTACACAATTTTAAATATGGAAAAATAATAAACCGCTCTGATAGATTTACTGTTGTAGCTTCGGAAACCACTATTAAAGGGAACACCTTTGTTAAAGTAGGGGATAGTATTAGGAAATTACACGGAACGATTGATCAAGGCAGGTGGACTTTTACCGGCACTACGCGAGAGCAGTATTTTGGAATTATCCCACAAGTATTATTTGATGAAGGATTAGATTGGCTCAACTTTTACAACGTAAATTATGAATGGGCTCATCCGCCCTTTGCCGCACAGTTAATGCAAGCCCTGAAAACCGCTCCGATACAAGTTACCGTTTATGGATGGGAGAATCCTGTTAATGGGATTTACCAGCGGACAGAGAGAATAAATAATCACGCGGTAATGTTGTTTAATTATAAGGAGGGAGAATGGTGGGAGATACTGGATCATTATGATATCGATGTTAAGAGACTGGCGTGGAATTTTCATTTTGGTTATGCCTTTAGATATAATATAAATAAAATAAAACTTATGAAATTAGTAAGAGTTCCAAAATTTTCAACAGTTTATTTAGTTGTAAATAATATAGCTACGCCTATCGGAAATGAAAAAATTTATCAAAAACATTTTAACGATCCTGAATGGAAATTGATCGAAATTATATCAAAAGAAGATTTGACTAAACATAAAATAGTTGATAAAATGATAGATAAGGAATTAGTTAAAAATGTAATTGATAAAATATAATTTATGATAAAAGGAAGTAAACATTCAGAAGAAATCAAAAGAAAAATAAGCAATTCTCTTAAAGGAAATAAAAACCCTTTTTGGGGCAAACATCATACAGAGGAATCTAAGATAAAGATGAGCAAAGCGCATACAGGAAAAAAATTATCTGAAGAGCATAGAATAAATATGAGCAAAGCCCTTAAGGGCAGAAAAAAATCAGAAGAACATAAGAGAAATATAAGCAAAGCACAATTAGGAGAAAAAAATCATTTATGGAAAGGAGATAAGGTAGGTTATCGCGCTCTCCATAGATGGGTTGAAAAATGGAAGGGTAAACCAACTCAATGTGAACATTGTAAAGAAGATGGATTAATTGATAAACAAATAAATTGGGCAAACAAATCAGGAAACTATTTAAGGGACTTAAGAGATTGGATTAGATTATGTGTTAAATGTCATAGAGAATATGACAAAGGATCAATATAAGGAAAGAGTCAAGAATGGTTGGGGTTTATAATTAGGAATTGATTTGCTATTGAAAGGTCATTGAATTGATCCGTGGATAACTGTGGATAACTGTGGATAACTTTTTTTGATATTGTGATATAATAAAATACGCTATTGACAAATTTTCAAGATTTTGTATAATAGTATTATATATGACTCACCATCAGCAAACAACAACAAGTAATATACTTTTATTAAAAAATAAAAGAACCCGCTACAATTATATTACATTGTAGGGATTCTTTTGTTTTTTAATTTAATGGACCCTTGGGGGGTCAAACCCCTCGCGCGCTAACACAGATGGTTATAAATCATCTTTCACCTGATCGGGTGAGCCAGGGCCCTTATGTAGGGTCCCTTAAAACAATCAAACAATCATTTTTAAGGGTCCATTAAATTAATTATAATATTCCAGAAAATTTATGTCAAGGTCTGAAAGGCAATAAATTTTACACATTTTATCAACATTCTAATATGTCATTTTATTCTTGTCATTCCTGACAAGTTTTTTATTTTATAGGAGTGGACAAATAGGGGTTGACAAAATTATTATATCTGTTACTATTTATGTAACACCATTATTCTAATATTCTATTTTGTTACATTTATGAAACGGGTATTAAAAATTGTTAAACAATACCGCAAAATAGGGGATTCTCTTTTAGAAGCATATATAAAAGACCGGGCAGAGGAGGGGCACTCTCTTGCTGATATTAAAGAGGAGTTGAAAAAAGCAAAGATCGATTTTTCACGAACCCATATTTGGAGGTTTGTTAATAAAAAGAAATAAAAAAGCACCCGCATTTTCAGCGGGTCTGGGAGGAAAGTCCCAGCATTTCAGTTTGCAAAAGCTCTTGCTACTGAATTGGCTCAATATAATTATAGCACGCCTTAAATAAGTGTAAAGGCGTTGGAAAGGTGCTATGCGAATTGAGGATAAATTTTTAGATTATCTGAGTTATCTCAGGAGGACTGGGTTAACTGAGAAAACAGTAACCGAACATCGGCGATTTTTATTTGGCTCAATTTCTCATTCAGTCTCAAGGACTAAAATTAAAAAATTAAAACTAACCGATATCGCTAAAACTATCGAGGCAGGAAAGGTGCACGGGGAATACGGCAGTCAACGATCGGTTGTTACTTTACGGCGTTATTTAAAGTATTTACAAGACACCGGCGTTAGGATCCCCTTTGACTGGCGCGATATCAAGGTGCCGCAAGTCCCGGAGAAAGAAAAAATTTCTTTAACAAAAGAGGAGCTGGAAAAGATTTTTAAAAATATAATGACATCATCGGCCAAACCCCAATGTCGTCTCCGTATGCGCACCTTGTTTGAGGTGTTGTTTTCTACGGGGATGAGAATATCAGAGGCACTTTCCTTGACAAGGGAACAGTTTAAGGAAATAAAAAAAACTAAGGAAACAATTATCAGGGGCAAGGGTGGCGATGAGCGTATAGTTTATTTTACTGATCGGGCAATCGAGTGGATTGAAAGAAATTTAAAAGCGAGAAATGATGACTGTCCGGCGCTTTTTATTAATACACTCGGCAGGCCCCTAATAATGGTAACGGCAAAAAGCGACTTGCTTCGTCACCGGGACGAGTGGGGCATACCAAAGCGCGTGCATTTTCATATTGTTAGACGGACGCTGGCAACACTCTTGATAGAAGGCGGGGCGGATATGAAGTCAACACAAACTATTCTTGGACATCGATCTCCTCGCACAACATTAAGATATTATGTAACGGTAAATCGCAAAAGAGCGAAGCAAGTTCATCAGAGAATATTGGCAACAATTTGAGTTGCTTGATCGATTAAAGTATGGTATAATATAGATAGTTAATAATTATTGCGGAGGATTCTGGAATTTTAAAAATAGTAAAACCTTAAAATTTGGCTTATTTAGGTTCAAATTAAGCATATGGTCGGTTTTGGGACTCTCACAAGTTTAGCTCCTCAGTGGGCGAAGAGGTAAAATAAAGTGCCCACTACGATGTGTAGTGGGCAAATAGGGTTGGGGCAGCAGACCACTTGAGCAAGGTGGGTCCTCCATTTACATATTTAAACATAAACTTGAAATAAAGGCTTGTCTTAAAGTTTGGATATAAATATTATTCACTTCCAACTATAAACATTTCTTAAAAAACCGCTAAGT
>JALLOP010000020.1 GCA_027718005.1 Patescibacteria group bacterium AH-259-L07
CGATACAACCAGAGATTATAGCAACGTATGCAAAAACTGATCCGCTTTGTGCAATAGACCTTCTCTTACTAACGTTGTCACTGCCTGAACAATATCTTCTTCCTGTTTCAAACCGTCGATACAATCTATAATATGATGTCCTGGCCAGTCAAGCTCAATTCTCGTTGCATCAACATTTCGTGGCTGTCCCTCACCACCGAGTGTCACGTATGAATACGATACTTTAAGTTCAAGGGCAATGATAAATGATCCCTCGTTCTCCATAACTTCCTCCTTTCTTGATGAACATTTACTCTCTTTATTATAACAAACTCAGTAAAAAAGTCAAGATGCTTTGTTGGAAAAGTGGGTAGCCAAGAGGCCTCACGGCCTCTCGGCCCGCCGTTGTGACCGTACGTGAGGATTTCCCTCATACGGCCGCCCCGCAGAGGAGCCCCATAACAGGGAACTATATCAAGCCACCCTTACTACTCATACGTAAAGACGTGAGCTCTTGACTAATCTTTGTAAGAGCTCTCTTCTTTTCAAAGCATTCTCTTACCCATTAGGCTTGTTCCCACATCTACGTATGAACGTTTAAGGATTCTCTGCGGTCTGCCCCTTTCCTCCACCATATTTCTATGGCTTCTCAGATACTATGAGCAGGCTGACTCCTCATACTCCATTGCCTCAGATTTCAGGGGTTACCCTTATACATATCAGCTACTTGAGTATGTATACTCAAGAGAGTATGAGGTCTCCCGTGCTTTATTGTGATACTGTCACGCCATCCTGAGGATAATCACCCTACAGGCACTGCCACCCGCCTCTGTCTGTTGAGGTTCGGGAACGACAGCATTGGACTTCCCCGTATCCATGGAGGGTCGTCTACCTGACAGGCCACCTCTCCTTCACTTTTGTTTCGGGCTGGCGTTTTGCCTCGGTCAGCTATCAGCCATCACCTCACGGTGATAACCTAGACAAACGTTAGTGAGATATCGATATTCTCGCTAACGCACTAATATTCTGGCTACCAAGGTAAACAGACAATTCCTTGGGTAGGACTTTCACCTACAAGCACCAGCAACTAGCACGGCGCACAAAGAAAAAGAGGTCATCTGATCTGACCTCTTTATCGCTTTCTTAAAAAATAAGAAATGCATTTGTATTCATCTATCGAGCTAGCGCTTTTTGTAAAGAAACCCTGTCTATCTTGGTAAGTAAAACCTTATCAATCTTGGCGAATAAAGCATCATCAAGCTCGGCGAATAAAGCATCATCAATCATTTTTTGCAAAGCCTGGTAAACCTCATCTTTACTCACAATGCCATCAAAAGCATATATTAACCTGTGACTCCCCCACTCCCACTTTAGCTCAACAGTAGTATATTCTGGTTCTGGTATTCTACCACCTCCAGCAGCCCGGCGATCTTCACTATCCATCTTTATTTGTGCCATACGTACATCCAGCCTAAGAGGCATTCTCCATGTATATACTGTCTGTTTCATATTCCCCCCTTTTTGAGTTGGTGTTAAAAACTATCCTTAACATTGTTAAGCTAACACAATTTAAAAATCTTGTCAATCAGCTTGTTGTGGATAAAAATCTTTGATTCTAAATCGATATGGTTTATATGCCCACATGCCGGCGTAATCAACACCGATTCGCGGACGTGCTTGAATTTGTGTTCGCTTTATTTTAATCCCCCTGTCTTCTATCCACAAACCGGCGTCTTTATTCGTCGGCAATCCATTAAATCGCTTATCAATATGCAAATATTTTGTAATCCTACCTGGTCCGTGCATCTGTTTACTCCCTCGTATTAATACTGCGGCCGGATAATTCTTTTTTCCGGTCACAATGTTTAACATCCAATGAGTGCCATAAATAAAATATACATACCATATACCAGGACCTTCAAACATTATTTTGTTTCGCTCAGTCCTGCCGTAACTGGCATGAGAAGCCTTATCTTTAAAGCCATCATACGCCTCTACTTCGGTAATCATCAAACTTATTTCTTTGCCATAATAACGCCTGACTAAAAATTTCCCTAAAAGAGCTTTTGCCACCTTTATGGTTGGCTGATTAAAAAATGATTTTGATAAAATTTTTCTCCCACTTAAAAGGGGGATGACTAAGAGAGGGTACGCCCCTTCTTGTCGCAAAAGCTGTACCTTTTTCTTTTCCCCACGTCTATACCCGCCAATCCTCCCATCAGATCGAATCACGCGATGACAAGGAACGTTTGGGTCTCCATTTTCATGTAAAATATTGCCCACGGCTCGATACGCTCGTGGCCGGCCAGCATCCTGAGCAAGCTCAGCATAAGTCATAACCTCTCCCCTCGGAATTTTTTTAACTATCTCATATACTTTTTGCCTAAAGTTTGTCATAAAAAATTATAAATAACTATATCTAACAACCATGAACCTAATCCTGAACCTAAGTCAGAACCTAAGTCAGCGCTAAGTCAGCGCTGCATATTGACAAAAATATAAAAATATGCTATACTACTAATGTAGTGTGATACTACTATCTGCTTCAAGTGAGGCAGAGACGTTCTTTCAACTTCAAACAAGGAGCTAAAAAATGAATCCACATATTCATGATGAGGCCGCACGGTTAAAAAGATTATTCAATTTCTGTAAAAATTATGCCAAAAACCCCGATGACAAAGAGAGAATATTGCAATCATTCTTCAGTATCGAACTCGGTAGATATTACGATTGCCTCAGTGATGGACTGCCAATAATGACGGGCCACTTTATATATCGGCTCTCGGATCTTGTTCCTATTGAGCAAAGGCGGACTATGGCAATCTATCCAAATGAAGAATCCGGTTCAGTGATTCCCGACCACACCGATCCTGACCCGATGCCATGGGACTCACTAGAAGATTGGCGTCAAACATGGAAAAAGGATTACTCTCCGATTCCAAAACTTTTAAAAGAGATTCCGGCGACACCTGCTTCATCACTCTCAGACACTTCACAGACTAGATAATTCTAGTCTGTGTTTGTTTCTCATAAACCTTTCCTAAAACCTGTTACTTTACTGACGTTGATATAGGCCGATTAACTCTGCCTGATCAATGATATGACCTTGCATAGCTTCTTCTACCTCGATCTTTGTCGCACCTTCATTCAAATCAATTTGGGTATCAAGAGCGTAGAGCTTAAAAAAGTAACGATGCTCGCGATCAGGTGGACATGGACCATGATACTCTTTGTCCCCACTAGTTCCAATACCATGGACTCCAGCTGGCTCTTGCCCTTCAAGAATCTGATTGGTACTACTGGGTATATTAAACACAACCCAATGATCCCACATTCCGTCAGCACGGATAGATTTTGGCACATCAGGATCATCCATAATCAGAGCTAAGCTTTTGGCCTCTTCTGGTATATCTGAAAATATCAAATCAGGATTTATATCATCGCCATCACATGTATATTTTGCAGGCATCAAACTATTATGTTCAAATGCCGAAGATGAAATATTCATATTTGTTTGGACGATTAAAGGCTGGGGCTCTTTTTCTTCTGACCGAAGAAAGAAAAAATAAACTCCAACCACAATTATTATTACAATTAAAATTAAAGTTTGGATAAAAATATTACTCCTTACAAACTTCAAGGTTCTTCCGAACGAAGTGAGGAAGGTTCTTATTATCACTCTCATGTTTTTATTAAAACAGATCTTTTATTTTTTAGCAACAGAACTTATTTTTCTTTTTTTGCGGCTAAAGGTTATGGCAAAACGGTGGGCTTCATTTCGTACTTGGAGGAGCGTGGGCTTCATAGATCGAATAAGCTCTTTTAATGACTTTTTTATATTACTCGCAAACACTAATTTATCACCTCCATACTTTGAAATACCAACGAGCGGAAAATCAACGCTCCGAGCGCGTAAAACTTTACTTATATGGGTTATCTGCGGCCGACCGCCATCAATAACTATTAAATCGGGAAAACGCCATTCAGTATGACGCAGCCTCCTTATAATAACCTCCTCTAGCGCAGCAAGATCATTATGCGGCTGCGCATGTTTAATCGTAAAAAGACGGTACTGACTTTTATCTGGTTTGTTCCCCGTAAAAACGACCATAGATCCACCTGTTTCTTTTCCTGTTAAATGTGATATGTCATATCCTTCTATTCTTCGGGGGGTAGTAGAGCTTTGCTTCACTGCCCCCCTTCGCATCTGAATCTCTAAGTGACTGCTGCTCAAACTTGATCGAGTAAGAAGTGACACATCAGAAATATGTTGCAATGCGCGTGCTTGCAAAGGATTTTCTTTAGCTAGTTTTTTAACAAGTCGTTTCTTTTGCCCGCGGAGCATTGAGATAATATTGTTGATATTTTTCCTGTATTCATTTTGTGAGATCTTACCAATACAAACACCTGGACAAAGGCCGACAGAGTAGTTAAAGCATGGTTTACCCGCCTTCGCCGAGGCTACGGCGGGCGAGCATGTGCTGTAAGGAAAAATGCGCCGAATAATACGAAGTGCACTCCCTACCGTTGATAAACTCTTATACGGTCCAAAAACTTTTGCATGCGCACCTACCCCCATTAGAGATACACTGTCAGAGACAGTGCCATACGCCTTGGGGCGTCTTATCTCTAACGGGGTAAATTTTTCTATTTCTCGTCCTCTTACAATAGCTGGCCTTGGATATTTATCTTTGGTATCAATCACAATGTAAATAAAAGAACGATTATCGCGCTCTCGTATATTATACTTAGGCCAGTGTTTTTTAATTAAATTTGCCTCCAAAATAATTGCCTCTAAAACACTGTCAGCTCTTTTATATCGAATTTTATATGCCTTATCAACCATCTCTTGGAGCCGCGGATCTAAATTTCTTTGAACATAAGATAATATTCGTTTCTTAAGCACTGCAGCTCTGCCAATATATAAAATAGAACCTTTTTTGTTTTCAAATATATAAACTCCGGGAGATGATGGAAAACGTTTGATTTTTGACTTAAATTCTTCCATATAACAATTTATTAAAGCGCAGGGGGCAGATTGCCAAGAAAAGAGTGCGGAAGCCGAGCGGGCATGGTTCGAGCGAAGCGAGAGAGCGAGGCTGAGCTTCTAGCAGCGATTTTCTCGCTGGGAAAATCGACTGCGTCTTTTCTGGCAACTGGCCCGAGCTTTAAATTATTACTATAAATATTTTTCTAAATGCTGCCCTGTATATGATTTTTTATATTGTGTTATCTCCTCTGGTGTTCCCGTAGCTACTACGTCTCCTCCTTTTTCTCCACCTTCTGGACCTAAATCAATAATGTAGTCAGCACACTTAATTACATGCATATTATGTTCAATTATCATGACCGTATTTCCACGATCCACTAACCTATTTAAAACCTTTAATAACATTTCAATATCATGATAATGCAGGCCCACGGTTGGCTCATCTAATAAATATAAGAATCGCCTGCCTAAACGATGGGTTAATTCCCGCGCCAGTTTAATGCGTTGGGCCTCGCCACCAGAGAGCGTTGTTGCAGACTGACCTAATTCTACATATCCAAGCCCCACTTCTTTTAAGACTTTTAACTTATCAGTAATTACATAATGATCTTTAAAAAAATCATATGCCTCATCAACATTCATTGTTAACACGTCAGCAATATTTTTCTTTTTATAGGACACCTGGAGTGTTTCTCGATTGAATCGCTTTCCATGACAAATATCACATTTTACCAATACGGGTGGGAGAAAATGCATTTCAACTAAATTATGCCCTGCGCCTTTACATGCCTCACACCGCCCGCCACTCACATTAAATGAAAAACGACTCAACGTATATCCACGTGCCTGCGCCTCCTCGAGCGAGGCATAAAATTCTCTGACTGGTGTAAAAATGCCTGTGTAGGTAGCAGGATTAGATCGGGGAGTTCTGCCAATGGGTGATTGATTTACCATTATCACTTTATCAATGTATTCAGTACCTAAAATTTTATTTACCTTATCCAAATCTTCATTAAGCCATGCCTTAATTTTATTCACATTCTTATACAACACATCGTATAGCAGCGTTGATTTCCCGCTGCCGGAAACACCCGTTATAACAATCAATTTCCGCAAAGGAATAGCCACATTTATACTTTTTAAATTATGTGCTTTTGCTCCATATATTTTTAATGTTTCTCTAATTTTTTTTCTCCGTGTTTGAGGCAATGAAATTTTTTTGTCTCCTTTCAAATATTTTAATGTTAAAGAATTTTTATCTGCACTGCCTTTTAAAAGTTCATTTATTTTTCCACTTGCAACTACCTTGCCCCCTTTTTTTCCAGCTAATGGCCCTAGATCAACTAAATAATCAGATTGGCGAACCGTTCGCTCATCATGCTCAACAACAATGACCGTATTATTTTGATCACGTAATGATTTAATCGTGGATAGTAATCGATCAATATCTCTTTCATGAAGACCAATAGTTGGCTCATCTAATACATATAACGTGCCGGAGAGCTGTGAGCCGATCTGCGAAGCCAAGCGTATTCGTTGTGCCTCGCCTCCTGATAATGTTTCTGCTTCTCTGTTAAGGCTTAAATAATCAAGTCCTACTAAAAGTAAAAACTCTAATCTATCAATAATTTCATTAAGTACTTTTTGCGCAATTTTAAGATCTCGAGAAGTTAGCTTTTTCTTATACTTAGTAAAAAATGTATAAGTCTCATCAATGGTAAGGGTGGTTATTTCATAAATATTTTTATCACTGATCTTAATTGATAATGATTCTGGTTTTAATCGTTTACCCTTACATGATGGACAAATTGATTTTAAAAATAAGTCTATCTTGCCCAACCCATGACATGAGTCACACGCACCATACGGACTATTAAAAGAAAACAAGCGCGGCTCAATTTCACCAAATGAAAAACCATCTTTGGGGCAGCTCCATTGAGATGAAAGTAAAAGTTCGTCTGAATTTTTAGGTTTTTTATTTCCGCCAGAGGCAGATCCGCCTTGGGAGGAAAACACAGCAGTTATCAATCCCTTGCTATGATGAAGCGCACCCTCTACTGCCTCAAACATACGACTTTCATCAGAAGACATTACCTTGTCTATCACTATCTCAATAGTATGGGTTTTATATCGTGACAAAACTAATCTATCATGAAGTGAGCGAAACTTCCCATCAATTCTTGCTTCGCTAAAACCAAGATTTAAAAAATCATATAACAATTGATGGTATTCTCCTTTTCTCCCGCGTACCACTGGCGAAAGAATCGTAACTGCTTCTTGTTTTAATTCTTTTGCGCGTGAGACTATAATATCAACCATTTCTTCAAGTGTTAATTTTTCAATTCTACTCTTACATTGTGGACAATACACTTCGCCTAAGCGAGCAAATAACACACGTAAGTAGTCATAAATTTCTGTAAGTGTCCCTACAATAGAACGTGGATTATGTGATAATGCCTTTTGATCAATCGCAATTGCGGGAGATAAACCAATAATTTCATCAACATCTGGCCGATCCATTTTCCCTAAAAACTGACGTGCATACGGAGACAATGATTCGATGTACCTCCGCTGTCCTTCTGCAAAAATTGTATCAAACGCTAACGATGATTTTCCGCTTCCTGAAACTCCGGTAAACACAATTAATTTATTTTTAGGCAATTCAAGACTAATGTTTCTAAGATTGTGAATTTTTGCACCTTTGATAATTATTTTATTCTTCATTTTCAATATCTATTAATGTTTCTACCTTTTTAATAATTGATTTTGGTATAATATTATGTTTTTTGTTATATGCTAATTGTTTTTTTCTTCTTCGCTCCACTTCATCAATCGCTCGTTTCATTGAACCCGTAACCTCACTGCCATATAAAATTACTTTGCCCTTAACATTTCGCGCACATCTCCCCATAGTTTGAATTAGCGATGATTCAGATCGTAAAAATCCTTCTCTGTCCGCATCTAAAATTGCAACCAGCGTTACCTCGGGTAAATCCAAACCTTCGCGAAGCAAATTAACCCCAACTAAAACATCAAATATGCCACGCCTAAAATCAGTTAAAATCTTTGCCCGCTCTAACGTTTTCGTGTCTGAATGCATATAATTTACTTTAAACCCTTGCTTATTTAGATAATCAGAAAAATCTTCTGCCATTTTTTTAGTAAGAGTATTTATAATTGCGCGTTGGTTATGAGAAACTACGCCTTGCAACTCTTTAACAATGTCATCAGCCTGCGTTGTGTTTGTTGTTTTATCCCATACAGGCCTGATTTCAATCGGTGGATCAACAAGCCCGGTTGGTCGAATAATCTGTTCAACAACAGAAGATGAATGTTTAAATTCAAATGGTCCAGGTGTGGCTGAGGTAAAAATAACAGAATTAATACGCTCTAAAAATTCATTAAATTTTAATGGTCGATTATCCAGTGCAGACGGCAAACGCCAGCCATATTGTATTAACACCTGTTTTCGTGCCCGATCTCCTTCATACATGCCTCTAATCTGTGGAACCGCGATGTGCGACTCGTCAATGATTGTCAGAAACTTCGGTTTTAACGCTGATTTACGCTGATTGGACGCGGATTTACGCTGATATCCGCGTTTATCCGCGTCTTGATCCGCGTTTATCCGCGCTTTTTTATGGAGAAAGTAAGAGAGTAGGGCGTCTGGCGGCTCCCCTGCTAATTTCCCTGATAAATGCCGGGAATAATTTTCTATACCATGGCAATACCCAATAGTTTTTATCATTTCTAAATCATATCGCGTTCTTCGCTCTAATCTTTCGGCTTCTAATAATAATCCTTTTTTCTCAAAATAGTTTAATCGTTCTTTGAGTTCAGCAAATATACTCTTGATTGCTTCATCTCGCTGCGGCTGTGTAGAGACAAAATGCTGGGGCGGAAAAATAACAAGCTCATCAAGTGTTTGTTTTCTTTTTCTGGTTACCTTATCAAGTACGGCGATGGCTTTTATGTTTTGATCTTTGATTTCAATATAGTTAATAATTTTTCCCGATGCTGGCATAAGTTCAAATCGATCGCCGCGTACGCGAAAATATCCTCGTCTAAGATCAGCATTGGTTCGTTTAAAATGGATGCGTACTAACTGCCGTATTAAATCTCCCCGAGTCATTGGCTTATTTTTTTCTATATGCAGTGCTGCTTCAAGATAATTCAACGGCACCCCAAGATTATAAATACAGGAAACTGAAGCAACAACGATAACATCGCGCCGAGATAAAAGTGCGCTGGTTGCTTGATGGCGCAGACGATCTATTTCTTCATTAATCATTGCCTCTTTTGAAATATACGTATCAGTTATGGGAAGGTATGCTTCGGGCTGGTAGTAATCATAATAGGACACAAAATAATTTACTGAATTGTTCGGAAAAAAATTTGTATACTCGCGAAACAATTGCGCTGCCAAAATTTTATTAGGAGCAATTACCAACACTGGCATGTTAAACTGACTAATAATCTTTGATACACAAAAAGTTTTTCCGCTGCCAGTCACTCCTAAAAGTGTTTGGTATTGATCTCCTTTTTTAATACCCGCAACCAGTTTTTTAATTGCTTGCGGCTGATCGCCTGCAGGCTTAAAATTTGACTTTAATTTAAACATATAGCAAAAATCTACCCCTAATTTGTTTTCTATAGGGGTGGGTGGATGAATTTAGAGTAATTATATCAGATAATAAAAGAAAAGTAAAGTCCTCGCAACACCAGGGGCTACGAGGACTAAAA
The DNA here is from genome assembly GCA_027718005.1 of Patescibacteria group bacterium AH-259-L07. Classification (GTDB taxonomy): domain Bacteria; phylum Patescibacteriota; class Patescibacteriia; order UBA2591; family UBA6264; genus JALLOO01. The sequence continues at coordinate 9,713 of JALLOP010000020.1, forward strand.
CAATCAGGATTGATTGTCGTGCTTAGGATGTCTCTCCGAATTCATTAAGAAGATTCCTGAGAGCTGATTTAGCACACCACGGCCAGAGTCCTTGGCTAATCTCGGATAGTCGTTCTATTTCCCGTTTCATCCTTAGTGATTCACTTTCCAGTAAAGCACTTTTTCCTCTAACTATCAGTTCTAACCTTTTCAATTCAGCCTTCAGCTCTTGCCGTGACTTTCCGCTCTGTTCGCTTTCCCAGCTTTCTTTCGGCCTCACGCTGCCATTTCTGATTGCGTAATAGAGCTTCGCAACGTTCTTGGGGCCTTTAGCGCGAATCTCCAGGGGGTAGCTACTGCCAGTTGGCTCTTTGAGTTCACCAACTGCATCCCCGAACCTTCTTCCATCGCGATAGATCCCGATTTCCCTTTGTGTCGATATGGGAAGGTAGTCATGGAAAGATACATCAGTAATGTCTTTGAGTATCCTCTCCGGGATAGGATCTTCCAGATCGAAATCACTAGTGTACCATACACCCCTATCACGATAGACGCGAACGCCTTTGTATCTGCACTTTTTGTGAACATTGCCGTGTTTTTCGTTCACATCAGTGGTTTCGAACTCAGCGAGATCTTTTATCTCATACTTGAAATACACATGTAACTGTGCCATTGTATTGTCCTCCTTGTTGTGTTGTTTGGATTTCCGCGGGACTTTTCTTAAGTCTCCTACGGGTCAAATCAACCAGACGATTGACAATGTGACAATACACATCATCAATGTCTAATATAAGTATAGCATATCTCTTATTTTTGTCAATACCCGTTATCCACATCCCCCTTATCCACAAGGTTATAAATAAACTTTACCCTGTTAAATGCCGCTTCGCTGCAACCCAGCACTCAAGTACGCTGAATGCTGGGTTATTTAACAGGGTAAAGTTATCCACAGGGAGGTGCTTGACAGATTACAATTAAATGTTAGTATGTGTATATATGACACTAAGTAGCGTTTTTGTCTGACATTCTCAAGCCGTAGGCGCAGAGAATTCAGCTACAAATGCGACTAAAAATTAATTAATTTTTCTCGTATGACAAAATTATCTGAACAACAAACAATTGATCGCGTTAATGAACTGCGCAAAAAACATAATGCAGTGATTTTAGCGCACAACTACCAGGTCCCGGTTATTCAAGATATTGCTGATTTTGTGGGAGACTCATTAGAGCTCTCATATAAAGCACGGGATTTTGACTCAAACCTTATTATATTCTGCGGAGTTCATTTTATGGCTGAAACCGCGGCTATTATTTGTCCGGAGAAAAAAATACTTATCCCGGATCTTGGCGCTGGATGCTCACTCGCCGCCACGATTAATGCAAAAGAGCTTAAAAAATGGAAACAACAGCACCCTGATGCGGCAGTTGTCTCCTATGTCAATACAACTGCAGAAGTAAAGGCACTAACTGATATTTGCTGTACCTCAAGCAATGCCGTCAAAGTGGTTGAATCAATTCCGAAAAACAAAAAAATATTGTTTTTGCCCGACATGTTTTTAGCAATGTATGTAAAGCGTATAACCAAAAGAGACAACATTGAAGTATGGCCAGGGGAATGTCATGTTCACGCGGGGATTAAGCCGCAACATATCCATGAAAAATTAAAACAGCATCCAAAAGCAGATTTTCTTATTCATCCTGAATGCGGCTGTTCTACCTATTGTATGGTGTATTTTGCAGATAAAGACATTCCGCAAACCACCACTAAAATTCTTTCAACCAGCGGCATGGTTAAACATGCAAAAGAAAGCAAAAAAAAAGATTTTGTAGTTTCTACTGAAACCGGCATCTTATATCCATTAAAAAAGAAAAATCCAGATAAAAACTTTTATCCAGTAAAAGATGATGCCATTTGTGAATATATGAAAATGATTACCCTTGACAAGGTTCTCAACTCATTTGAAAATATGGTTTATGATGTTACCGTGCCTTATCATATTGCAAAGCCGGCAAAGCGTGCGATTGAGCGAATGCTTGAAATATCTTAAAATCGGAGTAAAAAAATAAACTATGGATACCCGGTACCCATAGTTATCTCCGATTTTATTTTATTTTTTTCGAATAATCAATTGGCTGAGGTCAAAGGATTTTGGTGAATGGGTGAGATAACCTAATGAAACAGCATCAAGACCAATATTGAGATACGCATCTATATTATCTGGCGTAATGCCACCTGATGCCTGAACTAATATACGGTTATAATATCCTTTTTGTTTTAATAAAGTAATTGTTTTTTTCACATCATCAGGTGAAAAATTATCAAACATAATAATACATGGCTTAATATCATTATCTTTATCCATCAATGGAATAAAATACTGAGCTGCTTTTATTGCATCTGGAATGTTCTCAACTTCAATTTCAATAAATACTGCTTTCTTTCTTTTCTTCCACGCTCTTTTAAGCGCTTCGCCAATTACGTCAGCCCCGTTAAAGGTCCGAATCATTGATTCGGCAGACGACGAAGTCGTCTTACCTCTAACGGGGTCAGATACGCCTTCTTGGCTCAGCGCATACAAATGGTTTTCTTTAATCAAAATTGACTCCCATAGACCCAAACGATGGGTTCCGCCGCCGCCAACACTCACTGCTTTCTTGTCCAAATTACCCCAATGTGTTTTTCTCGTGGCCACCACAAGTAAAGGGTGACATTTTCTTACTAATTCATGAGTTAACGTTGCAATGCCGCTCATACGCCCGATCAGATTCAGGCCAACTCTCTCGGTTTTTAACAAATCAAATTCTCGCCCTTTTAATTCTAAAATCACATCACGAGATTTAGCCGCATCACCGTCTTTTTTTATTTGTTTTACAAAAATGTTATATTTGTTATAAAACCATACCGCCTCCTCAATTCCCGCAATAATACCAGATTGTCTTGCAATTATGTGTGCATATTGAATTGTATTTTTTTTTAATATCGATTGAGTGGTAATATCACCAACTCTCCCTATATCCTGTTTGACAGCATCAATAGTAAAAGTAGTAAGCAACTTTACATAATCAGTAGTATCAATATGAAGCTTATCTCCACGTCTATACGCTAAATTAAGTAATTCATATCTTCTCATAATTTAATCTATGCGGTAGTGACAGCCGCGGCTTTCACGATTGCGTAATGCAGCATGGGCAATTATCAAGGCGGCTTGTACGCTGTTGCGCAATCCGACCAATGAATCAGTAAGTTTTGTGTGACAATAAAAATCTTCAATACGATGACGCAAATACCCTAAATCTTTTACCGCACGCTCCAATCGTTTTTTTCTTCTCACGATTCCAACATAATTCCACATGGTAGAGCGAATCATATATACATCTTGCAAAATCAAAGCAGGATCAATTTCTTCTGTTGCTAAACTCACATCCCAGGATGGAATGGCCCATTTCTTAAAATCAGGAGGCGATTCTGATGACAGAATATTTGCGATATCCTTAGTAGATTGCTTCCCCCATACCAAGCCTTCTAAAAGCGATGTTGAGGCAAGGCGATTTGCGCCATGGACGCCGGTACATGACACCTCGCCAATGGCATATAAATTTTTTAAACTCGTCTTTCCCCATTCATCTACTGCCACACCGCCGCAAAAATAATGCGCAGCAGGAACTACGGGAATACTTTCTTTTTGTATATCTATGCCATATTTTTGACACTCATCAAATACTGTTGGAAATCGTTTTTTAAGATTAATACCTTTTTTAACCAATGGTGTTAAATCAAGCCATACAAAGTCTTCATCATGAAAAATTAATTCAGAATAAATTGCGCGTGACACAATATCACGCGGCGCTAACTCTGCTCTCTTGTCATAGCGCTTCATAAAATACTCACCGCGCTGATTTTTCAGGCGCGCACCTTCACCGCGTATTGCTTCAGTAATTAAAAATCGACGGCTTGACTCTTTATGATATAAACTCGTGGGATGAAATTGAATATACTCGGTATTAATAATGCGCGCGCCAGCGCGATATGCCATAGAAAGCCCATCACCGCGCGCGCCTTCCGGATTGGTCGTATATAAATATAATTGACCGCAACCGCCCGTCGCTAAAATAGTTTTGCCCGCTAATATTTTTTTTACCCTTTTGGTATTATTATCTAAAATATACGCGCCTAACACCGTTGGCCCTTCATACATTGCATCTCTGTGTTTAGAGTGATGAGAAACGGTAATTAAATCAACCGCGGTAGAATTTTGTAAAATTGTAATACACGGATTATTTTTTATTTTTTTAATCAATGCCGCCTCAATTACTTTGCCAGTCCTATCTCCCTCATGCAGAATTCTCCGCTGAGAATGCCCGCCCTCCTTGGTAAGTGAATATGCTCCTGAATCATCGTGGGAAAAGGGTACCTGAAGCGTATCAATAAGCAGATCTTTTACCAAAGCCGGTCCTTGTTGAGCAAGAGCTTCAACAGCTTTCTCTAAATTCATTCCATTACCTGCTCGTATAACATCGTGTATAAATGCCTTTCTATCCTTTTCTTCAATAGTGCCAACAATACCACCCTGGGCATACTTGGTATTTGACTCGTGCGGATCTTTAGCACGTGTTACTACAATTACGGGCACGTCCTTCTCTGCAAGAAAAAGAGCTGCAGATGCACCCGCAATACCTGATCCAATAATTAAAACTTGTGTCCTCATACCTTATTACTGTACCCATTTCTAACGGGATTGACAAGTTTTTTGCCTTATTTATACTGAAATCATATACGTCCTTTTACAAAGAAAGTCCGCCTTCGCATAAAGCTACGGCGAAACAAAGGTCCGCCTTCGCATAAAGCTACGGCGAAACAAAGGAGGAACAATGATGAAACAAATTATTGCCCTTGCAGGCATCTTTGTAATTCTTCTCGCACTTTCTCCTTCTCAGAAGGATGCTATGTCAGATATATATTATAACCCTGCTACCGCACCATTTACCGATATACTAAATTGGGAAGATGCAAAACAAAGACAAACCTATGATACAATCCTACGCGCAAAATATGATATTCTGGAATATGAGATTCGCTATATGGATAGTTCAAATACAGAAATATCAAACCCTGCGTATGAAAAAGAAAAGATACAAATTATTTACGATCCTGCCTCCGACCGCATTCTCGGATATATTTGGACTATGGAAGTGGTAACGCTCCCTATATTAACGCATAAACCAAAACCAGGATTTTTCGAAGACCCACTTGTATATGCACAACTCCATATGTACGAATCTATATATATCTTTAATGCTGATAAACATATTTCTCTCGCCTCATTTGAGACCTTAAGCCTTGATGACTGGAAACGAATTGTTGTTGAAAATGTCGGAAGACCTGCAAAACGATACAGGGGACTGGTTAATAAAAAGGTCTATCGAGAATATTTCTTTGCTCCATCTACACTTAAAATGATTAACCATGCAGAAAATAATCTTTCTAAAGCACTAAACGCATGGAAAACGCAGAATCCAAACAAAATCATCTGGATCTATTTAACAAAAAAACGAGAACAAGAATACCGAGAAATCGCCAGAATGATAAAACAAGATGTTAAAGAATATGGCGGGAAAAAATGGAAAAAAATATGGAAAGATATGCAAAAAATTTGGCCAGCGCTAAAAAATATTTAAAAAGGCCGTGAACAAACAAAGTCCACGGCTTTTTGATCTATATCTCTATTGTCCTACTAGCCCTTTTCTAAATAAATGGTTTGTGTTGGGTATGCCATTATAATTTTGTTTTCTTCAAATGTTCTTTTGATCTTATAGAGTATTTCTTGATGAATATTACGATATGTTTTGTAATCAGGAGATTGAACAAAATACACAACCTCAAATAAAAGCGCTGAATCGCCAAACTCTATAAAATAGGTTCTATCAAAACGGGTTAATTCTACTGACTCAATAATACCTTTGATCATCGATGGAATCTGTTGTAATTTTTCTGACAAAATGTCATAGGTAACGCCAAAAGAAAAAGCTATTCGCCGTTCTTTCATTTTTTTAAAATTCTTTACCCGCGCTGACGTCAATTCTTGATTGGAAATACTAATCTCCTCGCCCTGAGGACCTCTCAGCCGCGTAGTTTTAATACCAATCCTCTCAACCGATCCTTTATGCTCGCCTAAAGATATATAATCTCCTACAACAAATGGTTTATCAAAATAAATAGCAAAAGAAGAAAAAAGGTCAGATAATATATTTTGCAAAGCCAATGCTATGGCAACACCGCCAATGCCCAGCCCGGCAATTAATGAAGTGATATTGACTCCTAAATTAGATAAAATCAAAAGAATGCCAATAACCCACAATATTCCTTTTGCAATTTTACCCATCAACGTCATTGCGGCCTGGGACCCTTTGTCTTCTTCTTTTTTACTCGCCTTTTTTACTGCATAATCAATCAGGATTTGAACGCCTATAATTACTTGATAGGTAACCCATGCAATTAAAATAATATTAATTGCTTCTTGCAGTACCGTGGCAAGTGTTATAAAATACAAAGCTAAATAAATGGCTACAAATGAATAAAATGGCGGCTTGAGTGATTGAACAATTGAAATTAATGTATCGTCAATATCAGTTTTCGTGGTTTTCGCAAGTTTTTTTAAATGATGTAGTATCAGTGATTGAAAAAACTTAGATACAAAAATAAAAACAATAAAAGCAATAACTGCGATTACATAACTTTTAACTTCATTGCCTAAAAAAGAATACTGCCAAAAATTAAGATTAATAAATTCTTTAAACATACTTCTTATACTAACATATACCTTATTCTTTGCAATTCCCCCCACCACTTTTTCGAAAAAGTGGTGGGGGGTTACTCAAACCCTGATCTATCACCAATCCAGCTGCAATACTCGCAATCTGAGTGGCGTTTGGGAAGCGGTCCGCGCAAAACCGAAACCGCATCTTTTACCGTACTCTTAGCTCGCTCTATATTGGTCTCAACTCTCACCACCTCTGTTTGAAAATCAACTTTTCCTCCCTTATAAACCTTGTGTGGAAAATAATATAATAAATACGCAAAATCTTTTGTTTTGTACCCTTTTTCTGCCAACAACAATGTATACGCATCAAGTTGAGTCTGATAATATTTTTCTGACTGTCCTCGCTTAGGCGCCCACCCTCGTGTCTTATAGTCAAGCACAATATAATAATTGTCATGTACTAAACAGTCATCAAGCGCGCCAAAAACAATCGCATTTAAATCTTTATACTCATGTGAAAATGCATCCGCTCTCCAGTTACGCCATCGGTTCAACGTATATAAATCAGGCATAAGCGAGCCCGTCACTTTACCCTCCAGCTCCGGAGGCAATATATCTTTTTCTCTATATGAATCCATGTAATCTTTAATTACCGCGTCCATGCCTGATGGGAGTGAGGGAAAAATACCGCGCGGCCGATGAACACGTTGATTATAATGCAACCAAAAACAGCGCGTACATTCGCTAAATAAATTAAGACCGGTTGTGGGTGAAAGCTTCACTAATGGAGCCATATAAATATATGCGGATTTACGCTGATAGCAACGCTGATTTACGCGGATCTGCGTTCATCCGCGTCTTAATCCGCGTTTATCTGCGTATCGGAATTTCTATTCCGATATAATTAAATAATTTTTCGTGATTTTAGTGCATCAGACAAGGTGACCTCATCTGCATACTCTATTTCAGCGCCTAATGGCAAACCACGCGCGATTTTGGTTAATTTTATCTGCTTTGATAACTTTGGAACTTTTTTAATTATATTGATAATATAAAGCGTGGTGCTTTCTCCTTCCATAGTAGCATCAAGCGCAAATATAAGCTCTTTTACCTGTGGATCTTCTAATCTTTTTAATAATTGTTTAATTCGTAAACTTTGAGGGCTAATATTTTTCGTCGTATCAATTAATCCGCCTAATATATGATACATTCCTTTATACTCGCCTATGCCCTCAATTGCCATTAAGTCTTGCGGCTCGGATACAACCGTAACTAAAGACTTATCGCGTTTTGCATCAGAACATACAGGACAGAGCTTTTGCGTTGAAAAATTTCCGCACACAGAACAGGGAACAATATGTTTAAGATTTCGTAATTGAGTAACAAATTGTTCTAAACCGTTTGAATTTCTTCTCAAAAGATAAAAAACAAACCGCTGTGCGGTTTTGGGGCCAATCGAAGGAAACTGGCTAAACGCATCAACTAAATCTTGAATTTCTTTTGGATACATAAAAATCAATTTAACAATATGTCAGAATGGTTCTTTTTCTATCTCAATATCTTCATCGTCTTTTCGTTTTGCTAGACTTTTAAAACTGGCGGTCTCATTGTCAAAATATAATCTTACGGTTACCCCCGCAGGGCCGTGACGGTGCTTACCAATATGGATCTCGGCAATATTTTTCTCTTCTTCTGACACCCTTTTAATACCTTTGTCCATTACCTTTCGATATATAAACATCACCACATCACTATCCTGTTCGAGACTCCCACTTTCACGTAAATCAGATAATTTGGGAATTGATGGTGTGCGAGCTTCAGGCGCGCGCGAAAGCTGGGAAAGCGCCAATACAGGAACATTTAGCTCTCTGGCCAATGCCTTGAGCGCACGGGAAATTTCTGACACCTCTTGCACTCTACCCTCTCCTTGTCTGGCACCAGCTTCCATGAGCTGAAGATAATCAACTATTAAAAGACCAATGCCGCGCTCTATCTGTAACCTTCGCGCCTTTGTTTTAATCTCAATAATATTAGCAGTAGGAGAATCATCAATAAAAATAGGCGCTTCAGCTAACGCGCCAAACGCCTGTCCTAATTTCTCAAAATCACCGTCTTTATCAGTTTTAGAAAGCTTACCGGTTCGCATTTTCCACAAACTCACACCTGCTTGTGCGCTTAACATACGATCAGTCACCTGTTCTTTGCTCATCTCTAGGCTAAAAATACCTACTGGAACCTTATGATACACTGCTGCATTCCGAGCAAAATCGAGGGCCATACTGCTCTTTCCCACGCTGGGCCTCCCAGCTAAAAGTATGAGCTCAGAAGGCTGCAAACCTGCCAATACATTATCTAATGCAGGAAAATTAGTTGGAATGCCGCGCAGCTTTGCCGTGCCTTTATGCAGCTCATCCATTCTCTCAAATGCCTGCGCCAATGAATCTTTTAAGGGAACAAAATTCTGCTTTAAAAATTTTTGAGAAATCGCAAATAACTTTTGTTCTGCTTTATCTAAAACATCAACTGTATTTTCTTTTTCAGTATATGCCATTTGAATTATGTCGGTTGAGGCTGTTATAACTTTGCGAAGTGTTGATTTTTTCTGCACAATTTGGGCATATGAAACTATATGAGATGCGGTAGGGACACTATTGGTAAGTGAAGCAAGATAACTTCTCCCGCCAATCGTATCTAACTCTTCCCTCTCTTCAAGCCGATTCGCAACACTTAACATATCAATGGGCTCGCGACGCTCCCATAGTTCTAACATTACACGATAAATCATTGTATGAATATCTCTGTAAAAATCTTCAGGAGAGATAATATCAGCAATTTTAATAATGGCATCTTTATCAATTAATAAAGAGCCGAGCAATGCTTCTTCGGCCTCAATATTTTGTGGTGGTAATTTTTCTAATAATGGTTCAAATCCTTGTTTTTTCGCCATAATAATCTTTACAATTTCCTTTTTATATAGTATAATATTTTACACGTATTGGCAAATAAAATTTTTACACACATTATTAACATTTTATGAAAAGCAAAATTATTAGAGGATATACGGTACAATATAATGATGACGCGAAAAAAGGCGTTGAGCATTTAGCATATACGCTTTCTTATGCAGAATCTGATTCTTTATTTCGAAATGCGCGCATTTCTGGAAAAATAAAATTTGAAGATCGTGTTGGGAAAAACTATACACTTGTTAGAAAAACAGGATCAACATTTGTGCTTAAAAAACGCAGCGCCTGGTTATAATTCTTAAATCTGCAATCCTAAATCTTAAATTATTCGCCCCCTTAACTCAATGGTAGAGTAGTTGGCTTTTAACCAATTAATGGAGGTTCGATTCCCCCAGGGGGTACCATTTTATATATAAACCATTCATACAGATGAAAAAACGTAAAAGATATAGTGAAAAATTTATAATTGAGGAATCTGAAAAATGACACGAAGTGTCATTGCGAGCGACTAAAAGGAGCG
>JALLOP010000021.1 GCA_027718005.1 Patescibacteria group bacterium AH-259-L07
TTTGGCCATTAGTATCAACAAATTCTGCCCAAAGCTCATATATTCCTTTGTTAGCTAAATTCCAATTTGCTTCAATAACGCCTACGGTTTCAGGATTAAATATAGTGCTGACAAGGGAGAGTTGATATGTGTTTTGGTTTTGTACAAAAAATTTTATCGTATTGATTTTAGTCGGCGGGGTTAGAACTGAGAGTGTGAGCGGGAAATTATCTTGATATACCATATCATTATTTTGAGGCAAAAGCCATTCAAAAGTTTGTTCAAATCCTTGCGCGGTAATTATTTGAATAGTGTCGGTATTGCTGTTACTAACATCATCAAGTGCAGTTGCCTTAAGAGCATGTTTCCCTGAAGAGATTCCGCCAAGACCAAGGACACAGGTGTATGACTGAATATTTGGGTTGCTTACCACAATACTACCAAGCGGCGCATCATCAATAGAACATAGTATTTTTTTAAGTCCGCGCGGTGCTGATGCCTCTACATTTACCCGGATTATATTTTCATTGATGATTGTATTAGGCGAGGGAGAAAGAATTTTTATATACGGTTCATTTGCCGGAATATGGACATCATCATATTCAGTTGGTGGTATTTCAAGTCCTTCGAGCGCAAGTTCAAGTATAAAGTCAGAAATAATAACGTTGGGCCCTTCTTCTTTGTCAGTTGGTGGTGAGGCAAGTAATTCAGATACGGCAGTGAGCCAGTTTGTAATTCCCTCTTCCCAGAATTCATATTGATAATCAGCATGTGGGTTTGAGGGGGGCGGTCCCTGCGGGTTATTTTTATCTATGTAATAGAGAATGGGATAAAAGTTTACAAAGGTTTTTTCTATTATGTGTGAGTCAGGCGTGAGTTCAGTTGCTAATTTTTTTGATGCCGTGTCAATTTTAAGCGTAATTTTTCCAGGGATTTCTCCGTTTAATATTGGTTTATCTACGTAGATAGTTTCAGGAGGAGTAAATGGTTGAGGAGGGGTATTTTCTAAGGCACGCTTCATAAATTCATTCCAAATAGGTGCGGCAACCGTTGAGCCATCAGCTTTTTCGCCCATGGTATCATTGTTGTTATTCCCTACCCATACACCAGCTGCAAGATTTGGTGTAAAGCCAACAGTCCACGCGTCACGAAAGTCATTGGTAGTACCTGTTTTTGCGGCAACAGGCCGATTAGGGAGTGTTAAAAAGTTTTGATAGCCAAACATAAACGCCCGTGATTGATTGTCAGATAAGATATCATTAATGAGTCGAGTGATTTGCGGATCAAATACTGTTTGGGGAAGTTTTGGTTTTTTAGGTAATTGTTCTAAAATATTACCTTTGTTATCTTCTACTTTCAAAATACTCGTTGTAGGGATTTTAACACCTTCACGGGCAAAAATAGCAAAAGCTGCTACATGTTCTAACAGCTTTATCTCGCCCCCTCCTAAAACAAGCGAGAGACCATAACGTTTTTTGTCGGCTAGGGTAGTGTAGCCCATACGTTCTGCCGTGTTTAAGGCGTTATTAACCCCTGCTAAATACATTGTTTTTACACCCGGGACATTTAATGATCCTGCTAATGCTTTTCGCATGGTAACCGGACCCCTGAATTTTTCATCATAGTTTTGTGGGATATAATCTTGGGCATCTGGTTCAGGTGTTTTAGGGCCAAAGATTGTTTCTACATCAAATATAATTGTATTAGGGGTATAGCCTTTTTCAAATGCGGTCGCATAGACAATTGGTTTAAACGACGATCCTGGTTGACGTTCTCGTATTACTACATTTACTTGGCCATCAATTTCTTCATTAAAAAAATCTTTTGACCCTACCATAGCGAGGATTTGTCCGGTACCTACATCAATGGCAACTAATGCCGCATTCGTAGCATCAAATATTTCTTCATTACGCTCTGCATGTTTTTCAATTGATTGTTCTGCAATTGTTTGTTTGTCAAAGTCAAGTGTGGTAATAACCTTTAGTCCGCCCTGTTCTACAAGACGATTACCATATTTTTCAGTTAATAATTCTCTCACGTAGAAGACAAAGTGAGGAGCGCGAATATTTTCACGACGCGTCGTAATTTTTTCTAACGTATTAATGCTTTTAGCTTGCATTGCCTGCGAAGAGGTAATATATCCTTCTTCAGTCATAACATCTAAAATAAAGTGTTGGCGAGAAACCAGTTCTTCAGTGTGTTGACCATAGGGAGAGTAATACGTTGGCGCTTTAGGAAGCGCAGCTAAGAGCGCTGTTTCATCTAATGTTAGGTCGCGTACTGATTTTGAAAAATAGATTTGACTCGCTGCTTCAGCACCATATGCATTTGATCCGTAGGGAATTTCATTAAAGTACATTTGGAGTATTTCAGTCTTAGAAAATTTTTTTTCAACTTGATATGCCATGAGTAGTTCTTTTATTTTTCTGGTGTATGTTTTTTTTGGTGTTAAAAATGCATTTTTTATAAATTGCTGGGTAAGGGTTGATCCACCCTGGACTTTGCCGCCGCGAATAATGTCAACGAGAATGGCACGCACAATCCCAGAAATATCAAATCCTGGATGAGTAAAAAAATCTTTGTCTTCTGAAACAATAGTGGCGTAGACAAGGTGTTGGGGAATTTTTTTCAGGTCAACTACGGTTCGTCGTTGTTCAGAAAATATTTCATATAACAGTGTTTTTTCATCTCGGGCATATATTTTCGTACTTTGGGCAATACTTCTCTCTATTAATTTTTCTGGATGCGGCAGGCTTTTGGTAAGTACTATTAAGCTGATACTGCCGATTGCACCAGCGGCAAGGGTGAGGAAAATAATGAAAATAAAAAGCTTTTTCACAAGATTTGTTTTTTGGGGTTTAGCTCGTTTTATTTTTCGTTTTGGTGCTGTGGTTTTTTTTGTTTTTCTTTTTTTGGTTGAAGCAGGTTTAGTCTGTTTGAGCTTTTTTTTGGTGAACCCTGTTAAATTCGCTTTGCGACTATTTAACAGGGTGAATTTTGATTTTTTAGGTGGGCTGATTTTCTTAGACCGCCATTGTGATTTTGACTTACGTTTTGACATAGAATCAATTTAACATTGTAACATGATAACATTCTAACATTAAAATTGAGGTTATTCAATATAAAAAAGAAAAACCCCTTTGCACATCGCAAAAGGGTTGAGCATAGCTGTTATTTTTTATTTTTGTTGGCTCTTTTTTTGTTTTCGCCAGTTTTCCCTGAATCGCGCTTCTTGTATTTTTTTTAAGCGTGTTCGGACTTGTCCTTTTTCGCTCTTAGAAATGTTTTCATTTTCCAACAACATTTCCAACGTTTTTTCTTCTATTGGGAAATCATCAGGCTCCGAATTTACCATAATTACTTTCCTAGTGCTTAAATCGTTCCATCCCTCATCAACCTTATAAAATCTGATGAGCGGGTTACCAGCGCACCATTCAACACTTGGAACAAACTGTTCATATCCATTGTCATATATCGATCCAGTACATAATGTTTTGGTTTCAATATCAAGATGTCGGTGAGGCGTTGTTTCTTTGCCATATTTAATATCTGCAAGCATTCTTTCTTTAAGCGTCATTCCAGGAACATTTAAAATTTGAAGACAACGTGCAGATAGCCGTTCATATTCCATATCAGGTTTTACTTGATCGCGGACCAAAATTACATACGCACCTTTTCGATCATTTCTAAGTTTATCAAGGATGTCAGCAGAACTTTGAAATATTTTTGCCTTACACAGTTCTTGGTATTTTTTAAATACATCTTTGGTGCTTATTTTTGAGGTAGATATAATGTATCGATCAATACCTTTTTGTTTTGGCGGAAGCTGTATATCAGATAATTCTCGCGCAACCCCAATGCTAAAAACTTTTTTATAAAATTGCACCCATTCAGCAGTGATATCGTCATAAGAGAATGTCTTTGTTCTGTTTCCTTCGACGAGAAACTGCAGACCATTGAGAACGTGTCGAGGATTAAGTACGCCATCATGGAATCGTTTTTCTAACTCACGCCTTTTTCGATCCAGAGCCAGTTTATGTTCGTCGGTGACAACAAACTTTTTGTTTTTTGTCGTCATAACAAACTCCTCCTTTCTGTTGGGGATCATGCTTTTGCAAGGAGCGAATGTTCCCTCCTTTTCACAGCGCTCCCCATACGCCGTGATTATTTATATTTTACATAACAAATAAATCTTGTCAATGCTCATTTGACAATTTATTTCTATATATTAAAATTAAAATCGGGGGTCGGACCCCCGATTTTAATCCACGATTTTAAATCTAGTTTTTTCGTCAAAAAATTAATTGAATATACATGAGAAAAAGAATTACTTTTGTTAATAATCAATTTTATCATATTTATAATCGCGGCGTTGAGAAGCGGGATATTTTTATGAATGAAAAAGATTATGTGCGTTTTATTCATGATCTTTATGAGTTTAATGATAAAGCATTTGCTCAAAAATTTCAAATAGTCGGGGGTCGGACCCCCGACTATAAAAAGCGAGATCGTTTGGTTAATATTTTGTGTTTTTGTTTGATGCCGAATCACTTTCATTTCATACTAGAGCAACTCCAAGATAATGGCATTTCTTATTTTATGCAGAAATTAGGTGGCTATACTACATCATTTAATTTGAAATATAATAGAGTGGGAGCTTTATTTCAGGGCAAGTACAAGGCGATTCATATTGATAATGAGAATTATTTGCTACACTTGTCACGCTATATTCATCTTAATCCAGTAGAGCTTGTTGAGCCGAAATGGAAAGAACGCGGAGTTAAAAACCGGAAAAAAGTTAATGAGGTTTTGGAGAGCCATAGATGGTCAAGTTATTTAGATTATATCGGAAAAAAGAATTTTCCATCAGTAATAAACAAAGATTTGATCAATGGTTATTTTGAATCGCCAGAGGAATATAAAAAGTTTGTTATGAGTTGGCTTGTTGATGATATGGATAAAATTGAGAAGTTGATTTTAGAAAAGTGAAAAGAAATGATATTTTGATTTGAGAGAAAAATCGGGGGTCCGACCCCCGATTTTTAGTGACCTTCTAGAGTAGAATGCAAGGAGCTTGACGAAAAATTGGTTTTGTGGCATAGTGGAGGGAGTTCATGTGCAAATTAAATAAACAGGAGGTATGTTGTGGAAAGCAAAGAGTCAAAACAGTGTTTGTTTTGTGAGATATATGAGAAAAACATAGATATTATTTATGAAAATAAGTATTGGTATGCGCAGTTTGATAAGTTTCCAACAAGTCCGGGGCATGCTGAAATAATTCCGAAGAGCCACGTTGTTTCATTAGATAACTTGAGAGTGCCTGAATGGGTGAATCTTTTTCATGCTATTGGAGCAGTTGTTAAGATTATTAAGAAGACAGATTTAGAAGAGGTATATAAAAAGTTTTTGAAAAATCCTCTTAATGAAAGTTCTCAGGGTTTGTGTGAACAAATGTTAGGCCATATTTGGTATAGACAAGGAAACGGCTGAATATAATTGGGGCGGAAATGAGGGAAGAGCGGCCGGGAGAACAATTGATCATCTTCATGTTCATATTATCCCGCGATATAAAGGTGATGTTGATAACCCGCGAGGCGGTATTCGTAACATCATTCCTGACAAAGGAGATTATTAATAAAGAAGAAGCAGGGTGAGTATTTCACCTTGTTTTTTGTTTTTAACATGGTACCATAAAACTATGGGGATAACAGATAAAGATAAAATTAAGAAATTGTTTTTGCGGAATGTGGAGAAAGTTATTGATATTGAGCATTTAAAAAAGCGTTTATTAGGGGGCGAGAAACTTCGTATTAAACACGGCATTGATCCCACTGGGACTGACCTTCATCTTGGACATGCCATGGTCTTGTGGAAATTAAAAGAATTTCAGGATTTAGGACATAAAATTGTTTTAATTTTGGGGGATTATACAGCACAAATTGGAGACCCGTCTGATAAATTACATAAACGGCCATTTTTATCGGCAAAACAAGTAATACAAAATGCAAGAACCTATAGAAAGCAGATTGTCAAAATCTTAGATATAAGAAAGATAGAGTGGCATAGAAATAGTGAATGGTTTAAAAAAATGAGTCTTGTTGAGTTTGAAAAGTTAGCTGATCTATTATCTGCGCAACAAATACTTCATAGGCGAAATTTTCAAACGCGATGGAAAAATGAACAGGAAATATTAATACGTGAGCTCCACTACCCCCTATATCAAGGATATGATTCTGTTATGGTGCGAGCTGATGTTGAGATTGGTGGACATGATCAGTTATTTAATTTATTAGCAGGCAGAAAAATTCAAAAGTATTATAATCAAGAGCCGCAGGATATTATGACCCTTAATATGCTTATTGGCCTTGACGGGGAGAAAATGAGTAAAACCATGGACAATATTATAAATATTAATGATTCAGTCGATGATCAATATGGCAAAATAATGTCAATGGGTGATGATTTAATTGAACAGTATTTTGAATTATGTACGAATGTGAGTTTGTCTGATATTAATAAAATGGTTATTGCAATGGGTCGCGGCGCTAATCCACGGGATTTTAAGGAAAAGTTAGCATATGAGATTGTAAGATTATATCATGGAGAAAACGCTGCGCACCAAGCTCAAGATGAATTTAATAGAGTGTTTCGAGATAAAAAACTGCCTAAAAAAATTCCCCATTACAAAGTAGAGAAAAAAACATATACATTAGTTAATCTCTTGTATAAAAGTGGTCTGGTATCAAGTAAGGGCGAGGCGCGAAGATTAATAAAACAGGGCGCAGTAGAAGTAGATAAAAATGTTATTGATGATTGGCAATATGAATTTGAACCAAAAAATGGTATGATAATTAAGGTGGGAAAACGAAGATTTATTAAGTTAGAAACTTAACATAATCCCAAACTACGAATGTATCCGAATGCTACGAATAGAGCAGGAGGTTTTCCAAAGTGATTTTCGGAGCATTCGTATAATGTTCGGATTTTTTGGATTATTTTATGAATATAACTAAGGCAATTATTCCGGTCGCTGGGTTAGGCACGCGGTTTTTACCTGCGACCAAGTCGCAGCCAAAAGAAATGCTTACCGTGGTAGATAGACCAGTAATTCATTATGTGGTAGAAGAGGCAGTTAAGGCAGGAATCAAGCAGATTTTTTTAATCACGTCTTCAACCAAGCGGGCAATTGAAGACTATTTTGACTATAATTTTGAATTGGAATATTGGTTGAAGAAACGTGAAAAAACAAAAGCGCTTAAAAGTATCCGCCCTATTCATCACATGGCAGAGTTTATATTTATTAGACAACGTGAGCCAAAAGGATTTGGTGATGCAATATTAACAGCAAAAGAGTTTGTAAAAAATGAGCCATGCGCGGTAATGTTAGGCGATGACATTATTGATAGTAAATTGCCATGTATTGCTCAGTTAATTGATGTGTATAAGCGGTATGGTGATCCTGTAGTTGCGGTAAAGCGAGTGAAAAAGAGAGAGATTAAACATTTTGGTTCAGTAGGGGGGACAAAAGTGGAAGAGGGGGTATATCAGCTGCATAAAATTGTAGAAAAGCCAAAACCAGAGTATGCACCTTCATTATTAGGAATCGTAGGACGATATATTATTACCCCTGAAATACTTGAAGTGCTTCAGGGTTTTAAAGTCCCAAAGGGAAAGGAGTTTGGTTTGGTTGAGGGGTTTGACGGACTCTTACGCACAAAACGACCAGCATATGCTTGTGAATTTGAAGGAGAGTGGTATACTGTAGGCAGTAAACAAAGCTTTTTAGAGGCAAATATTGCGCTTGGATTGAAAGATAAAGAGATACGGCAGGAACTTAAGAAATTTTTGAAAAAAAATATTTAGCCATGTTTAATAAGAACCTTCCTCACTTCGTTCGGAAGAACCTTGAAATTTAAAAGGTATGATATTTTTAAGGCAAAATTTTAAAAAGACAAAATATTTTAGGTCATCAATTATATTTTTGATCGTGGTATTTTTAGTGACTGCTGGTCTAGGATGCAGAGGAACATCAAAAGAATTGGCACAACGGGCAAAGCCAGTTAATCTTGTCTATTGGCGAACGCAAGACGGCCAAGATGCATTTGGTGCAATCCTGCAAGGATTCCAATCTTTGTATCCCCATGTTTCTATTACATATAGGGTGATACGAGAACAAGAATATGAACAAGAATTATTAGAGGCGTGGGCTGAAGATCGGGGGCCTGATATTTTTTCTATTCCTAATACATGGCTGGGAAAGTATCAGTCCAAAATTTTACCACTAGAGCTCGGGGGCGAAGTAATTATGGCAAAACAAATTATTACAGGTACCATAAAAAAAGAAACAAAACTTATTAAAGAGGTAAAGAAAGCACCAGGCCTGCGACAATTGCGCGAAACATTTGTTGAAGCAGTGCCAAAAGACGTGGTAATCGATAATAAAATGTATGGACTGCCGCTCTCCTTAGATGTATTGGCGTTATACTATAATCGAGATATGTTGAATTCCGCAGGAGTTGCAAATGCACCCCAGACATGGGAGGAGTTTGCATTAGATGTTGCTGCGCTTACGCTTCAAGATCGATATGGAGAATTTATTCAGTCTGGCGCGGCATTTGGTGCTTCAGAAAATATTTCATATGTTACGGATATTTTATCATTATTAATGCTTCAGAATGGTACATTTATGATAAATGCGAGCGGCGATATGGCAACATTTAGCCAGTCCTTGCCTGATGATCCCAAATATTTTCCTGCGCGCGAAGCACTGCAATTTTATACAGGATTTGCTCAACCAGGATCAGAAATTTATACATGGAATAATGCAATGGAATCATCATTAGATGCTTTTATTGCTGGTAAAGTTGGCTTTATTTTTGGATATTCTGATTATTTAGACAAAATTAAAGAGCAGGCGCCCAAATTAAATTTTGATATGAGCAAAGTGCCTCAAATTACCGGGTCATTAAAAGAAGTAAATTATGCGCGTTATCCCATAGAAGTAATATCAAGAAGAACAGAACATCCTAATGAAGCGTGGGCATTTGTTTTATTTGCTGCCGAGACGCAAAATGCGAAAACATTTGTTGAGCGAGCCAAACATCCTACGGCGCACCGGGAATTAATTGCTATGCAGTTAGAGGATTTTGATCTTAATCCCTTTGCAAGCGGGGTGTTAACTGCCGAGACCTGGTATCGCGGAAAAAATTATTCATTAGTTGAAGAAGCATTTGAAGAAATGGTTTCTGCTGTGTCAAGTGGCGAGAAAACAGTTGAGCGAGCGATTGATTATGGAGCCAGGAGAGTGAACCTTACGTATTAAATGAAGAATGAAGAATTAAGAATGCAGAATTAAGACAATTATGAATGAAGAATTAATTTATCATTCATGATTCTTAATTCATAATTCAAAATTCATAGTCATGTTTTCCAAAAAAACAATTTTAATACTGACAGTACTGATTTTGTTGTTTTCAGTCGTTTCATTTGTTAATGCTATTGAGCAGCGTGTTCGAGAAATTGGCGGTGATCGCGCTAGTTTATGTACGAAGAGTGGAGATGTATGGGAGTGTGAGTGTCAGGGAGCGATTAAAAAGGACAAGGCAGGAAAAATAATAAGAGACAAGGAAGGTAACATAACAGAAATATCTCAAGGAAATGATGCAGGTGGTGAGATTGGAAAGCTGATTACTGATCCGATTTGTGCATTTTGTGGTGATTGTACATTAAATAATTTTTTAGGATTAGGTGTTAATATTAGTAATATTATTTTGAAATATTTAGGGGTTTTTGCCTTGCTTATGTTTGTGATAGGCGGAGTGATCTGGATAACATCGGGCGGATCTAGTGAAAAGGTACAATTAGGCAAAAAAACTATTAGTGGCGCAGTAGTTGGCATGGTTATTGTATTAGGCGCAGTGTTAATTGTGCGGGTAGTTGGGGATTTAGTAGGCGTTGATGTTGAAAAGTATTTAGTAGTAGAAGAAGCAAAGAAGGGTGAAGCTCCGCCCGTATCTGAAGAAGAAAAAGAGGGATGGGATGAATGTTTGCCGCCAGCAGAGAAGAATTGGTGTTATAACTGTTTTGGATATGGTACTGATAATCCGGAAACGTCAGAAAATGAAGCCAGAGGGTGTCAAGGCAATGATGTTGCCGTATATCAAAGCATTTTAAATGATTTAGGGTGTAAGTGTGGAATGGCAGACGGAAAATTCGGCTTTTATTCAAAGAAGTGTACTAAAAAATTTCAAGAAGAATTTAATAAATTTTTAGAAAGCGAGGGTTATTTTCGCGATCAGGATAAAGCCCCACTTTTGCCGTCAACAGATGGCGGGGTTGATGATAAAATATATAGTTATGTTGTTTTGCGCACCGATTATCCAGTGGGGAATATAAAAAATGACATGCGACCTGCTTGTGCGTATGGAAATTAATTAATTTTTATGATTCAAAAAAATAAAATTTATATTGCTATAATAGTAGTTATGATTATGAGTGTGTATTTATTGTCAGTACATGACTTGTTGGCGCAGGAAGTGAGACTTGATGATCCGTTAAATATACCAGAAGGAAAGGAGGCGATTCCAGAATTAGCTGGGAGGATTATTAAAGCTGTTTTGGGCGTTGTGGGCGTGTTGGCGTTAGTAATGTTTATTTATGGCGGGATTTTGTGGATGACATCGGGTGGGAATGCTGAAAAGATTAAAAAAGGAAAAGATACCATTGTGTGGGCTGTGATTGGATTGGCGTTTATTTTCTTTAGCTATGCGATTCTAGAGTTTATTTTAAAGGCATTGACTGAAAAGCCGCCCACGCCTTAATTGTGGATAAACTTTATATTGACGAATAATTTTATGTATGCTTTAATAAGTTGGTGAGTTTTACTCACAAAAATAAAGTCGATTTCACCCTGTTAAATAAAAATCTTTGATTTTTAATTTGCAAAGCAAATTATTTAACAGGGTAAAAAAAATAAAAGAGTTTGTATGAAAAAATTTATTGTTTCTACACTTTTGCTTTCACTGCTCTTAGTGCCTTCTTTAGCATTCGGACAAGCTTTGAATTTGAATGAGGGATTGGCTGAATTTGGTCAGCAAGCAGGTCTTGGGACAAGAGAGCTTCCAGAGGTTATTGGTGCAATTGTAAAGGTAGTTTTGAGCTTACTTGGGTTAATAGCCACTGTTTTGCTTATTATCGGCGGCTTTATGTGGATGACCTCAGGCGGGAATGAGGAAAAGGTGGGCAAGGCAAAGCAATTGATGGGCGCAGCTATTATTGGTTTAGTGATTGTTATTATTGCATATGCAGCTGCGACATTTGTTGTTACTCAATTGACTGGCGTAACTGGATAGCCAGTAAAAAGTATTAAATTAGATTGTAAGAACCATTCCTCGCTTCGCTCGTCAGAACCTTGAAGTTTGGTAGGAATGATATCTTTATCCAAACTTTAAGAACCATTCCTCGCCCCGCTCGGAAGAACCTTGAAGTTTAAAAGGTATAATATTTGATTGCCAAACTTTATGGAATGTGTAAGATATAGCAGGCCTGTCTTTTCAGGCACGCAATTTGTTTGTTTTGTCAGCATTTTTTTATTTTTGTTTATTATTATTACTCCTGCCTTTGCACAGTTAGAACAATTGCAAAGCGTTGCAAAGGAAGCAGGAATACAAACAGAAGAAGATGTGCCGGTTTTAGTTGGTAGATTAGTAAAAGTTGTTTTACAATTATTAGGATTAATTTTAGTGGTTCTTTTAATTGTTGGCGGCTTTATGTGGATGACTTCGGGTGGAAATGAGGAAAAAATAAAAAAAGCCAAGGGCATTATAACAAGCGCAGTAGTTGGCTTAGTTATTGTTATTTTAGCGTATACAATCGCAACGTTTGTGATTGAGCGGTTGAGTGAGGTAACTGCTCCAGAATAGAAAATATTTGTTTGAAATAGTTTTTTTAGTTTTATCTAAGCCGCCATTTGAGTTTAATTAGCTCTTTTAAATAAGTTATTGCTGTTTGTATGATCTTAATTTTTGTTTTTCTCCCTGTATCTATCCAAGATACAGGGATTTCTTTGATACGAAATCCGCTGTATTGCGACAGAATAACAAGTTCAGTATCAAAAAAAAGTCCAGTGTTCTTTATTTTTGGCAAGATAAATTTTACCACATTAGATGAGATCGCTTTAAAGCCGCAATGCATATCACTAAGGCTTATATTAAAAAATAGTTTTGTAATAAAATTGTAGGTACGCGAGATAAAAATCCTGGTAAAGGACCAAAGGAGCTTACTTTGTTTTAAATGGCGTGAACCAATACATATATCATAACTTTTTTTAATGATTGGTTGGATAAGGTCATCAATAAAGCGAAGCTCAACAGGCAGATCAGCGTCCATAAAAATATGTATATCAGCAGGATAGGTTTGCCATCCATGTTTAATCGCGCCGCCTTTGCCTCTTTTTTCCAAATGAAAATATTTAATCTGAGGATATTTAGTTTTTTTGTTTTTTACAATTTCTAGCGTTTTATCAGTTGAGCCGTTATCTGCGATAATAATAAACCATTGGTATTGAGATAAGTTTTGCTGACAATAGTGGTATAATTGATCTATGGTTTGGGAGATTATTTTTTCTTCATTATATGTTGGAATGACAATTGAGATGGTCATGGTATTTTGTAGATTATTGATTCATAATCTTCGTATGTTTTTTTAAACTGTGGAGATTTTTTTAATACATTATAAAATATTTTATCTTGTTTTTTATCAATGAATACATACGAGGCATTAAATTTTTCTGATATAGTTTGGGGTATATCTTGAGGACTTGTTTTACCAGATACGATATTGTGCCATGCAGTATACAACTCTTTATCATATTCATACATAAAGGTTTGATCAAGTCCATTGATGTAGTAATTATGAGCATTAAAGTAAAATAGTTGCGGAAAAATATCCCAGTCGCTTTGAAATATAATCTCGCCCTTTTGTGTATTATTTTTAAGCCAATGCGCTGCCATTTGAAACTGGTTTATAGGTCGTTTTTCTTTGTATTGTGTATGGAGTCGTACAATACTGAAGTTAAGATAAAAAATAATAAAAAAGCCAATAAATACAATAAAAAAAATGAAACATAAAAAATAAAATATGTTATCTGATCCTGTATAGTATTTTTTTAAATTTTTCCCAATAGTGGCCCAGTTTATATAAGTTCTCATTTGACCAAAAGTAAATGTGCTTAAAAAGAGTGCGGGCGGAATAAAATATTCAATATTTCGCTGTGCTTTATATGAGTAGAGCAGAAAGAAGACAGAGAGTAGAGTAAAAAACCACGTAGTGGTATTTTGCTTTTTTATATTTGTTATAAACCATGCCATAGCAATAACCCAGAAAATTAAAAGCGGCAGAAGAGCAATAATTAAAAGAGAGGGGTCAAATGGGTACCATTCAGCGCCAACACCAATTTTATTTGAATAGTTGATGATGGCAATTTTTATGGTTTGAAACCAGTAAAAGGGCAGTGTTTTAGGAAAATAAGGATTAATGATCAGACCAGCAAGAAGTCCCGTAATACATGATGCGAGAAGTTTTACATTGGTTTTGATAAAGAAATGGCGTATTAAAGATAAAAGATTAAAGATAAAAGATAAAAGATAAAAACGTAAAAACGTAAAAATATTTTTATATATTTTATTTGTATTTTTAATTTTTAATTTTTGATTTCGATTTTTTATTTTTGATATTTGATTTTTTACATCCTGTTTTTGATCCATCCATTTTTGAGCGGCGCTCGCAAGAGCATATATAATCACTGTCACCAGCATTAATGGCCAGGCGCCATAGGTCCATACGTATATAAATGAAAGCAGAAAAAGCAACATATACTTTTTCTTTATTATAAAATAAAATCCTAAAATAAGAATAATAAGGGAAATTGCCGGCGCTCTAGTTAAAGAAAGCCGAAGCAAAAACGGTGCGAGCAAATATGCAAGTAATGTCCATAATAAGGCACTTTTTATTTTAAACCGTTTTAAAAACCAATATATCATTACAAAAACAAGTGCGGCAAAAAATGCAGTTCCAAGCTTTGCTTTAATTAATTGATCAATCTCTAATGATAATGGATCAAGATTTTGAGGTGATGGCAAACTTAAAAACGGAATAAGAAGATAATGATAACCAAAATGGTGATCAACAAACAAGTTTTTATAGGTGGTAAATTGTGTCCAGGGAAAACTTTTAATCAATCCCTGCTCTTTTATCATAAGTGCCATTTTGGTGTGATAAAAACTATCAGGGCCAATAATACCAGGGGGGATAAGGATATAGATAAAAATAATAAACCCAAGGGCAAAAACAAAAAAATAGCCAAGCCATGGCCATCTTTTCATTTTAACAATATAACAATTAAACGATTTAGCAAACGTCATTTTTAAGATTCGCCAAGAATTTATTTTTGGCTTCGTTAATATGTTAAGTTGTTTATTTGTTAATTTGATTCTTCAGCCATTGGATGCGTTCAACAGGCGTGGGATCAATTTCATTAAGAATAGATAAATAAAAGCTTATCCAGTCGCCTACTAAGATAAAGGAAAGTACATTTAAAAATATATTGTCTCCAAATGAAGGGATTGCTTCCCAGTGGATATTTTCTTTATCTAGTAATTTTTTAAAAGCAGTGATGGATTGTTTGAATTCAGTTTCGTTTTTTGTACTTTCAAGGGTTAAGAATACAATGTCATCTTTTAATCGCCACGGAAATTGGCTTTCAATAGAATTGTGAAAGATTTCAGGAGCAGTTTCAAAAAAAGAAAATGTTTTTGCATTTTCTGCCATTTGTGTTTTAAAGCGTCTGGCAATACCATCTAAATTTTGCGGTGCAATAATAATGGGTAAATGATCAAACGTAAAGTATGCTAAATATTTTGCAATATTTTTTTCGCTTGTTGTTTCCGGGTAAGATAATTGATTAAAGCTTTTAAGTTTTTCAATTGATTCTGTGATGTTGAATGCATCAATCTTAACAAGACCAAGCTTTTTTAGTGTTATTAACATGGGGATAAAAAGATAGCCCAATGCTGCGCGCGGCGGTCCTTTATATGTAAAGGTAAAGAGTGGTAAATTTTTTTCTTGAGCCAATACTAATAGCTTGCCGCCGTTGGTGATAACAAATACATGTGCTTTTTTCTTTAGTGCAACTTTCGCGCAGGATAAGGTTTCTTGGGTATTGCCTGAAAAACTAACTAAAAACACCAAGCTATTTTTATTGACTGTTTGAGGCAATTGATACGAGCGGTTTATAATAAACGGCAATGATAATTGATTATCAATCAGTGCCTTGACTATGTCACCGCCAATTGCTGAGCCGCCCATGCCGCAGGCAACAATATTTGAGATATTTTTAAAATTTTTAGGCAATTTTATTTTTTGGCTTTGTTTATATGCTTTTAGAATTTGGTCTGGGAGATCAGCAATAAAATCAGCCATATTTGATCTATCTAATGCTTTAATTTGTTGTATATTATCAAGCGTAGACATAAGCGCTTCGCTAAAATCAAAAATTAAATATCAAATATCAAAAATATAGAATTATAATACGATAGCATTATAACATTAAAATAGATATATGTCTATCTGACTTGCTTTTTGGGTTATTTGTGCTATAATTTTAAGAGGTGAATCAAATAAAAAAATTTATTTTTTATTTGTGAAGCTCGAAGAAATTTCAAGTTCTACTTATAATGAGTGTATAGAATAAATTAAGTTTATTATTATGGCATTGCCTAAGTTTTTACAAACATGTTTGTGGTCGTATGATATTTCAAAAATGGATCCTCATGATTCTAGTGATAAAGAACTGATTATTCAACAGGTTTTAAATCATGGCGGGTCAGAAGCTTTGAAGTGGTTTTTTAAGACATATAAGAGAGAAGACATTGTTAAGGTGGTCAAAAGTCCAAGACGAGGGATGTGGCTTCCGCGAGCCCTTAATTATTGGACCAAGGTTTTAGAGGTAAAAGTGCCAAAAGTTATTTATGAGGCTGCATTGTTTTCGCTTCATCCCCGATTCGATGTGATGGATAAATATTTTAAATATATGGAGAAGCACAAAAAGGATTAATGTATGAATGAACATATTTTAAATTGGAGCCAAAAACGAGTTTTAAAGCAAATTGTATTTTTAAGAAAATATGGTTTTTATTTGGCAGGCGGAACTGCTCTTGCCCTACATCTTGGCCATCGAACATCTAAAGACCTTGATTTTTATACGAAAAGAAGTTTTAATACACCCCCTGTTATTCAAGAGTTCAGGAACGTTTTTGGCAAAGAAGTAAAAAGCACTCGGCGAGCCGAAGATACGCTTTGGTTAGATATTAAAAATACAGATCTTTCTTTTTTTAAGTATCCTTACAAGCTTATTCAACCGTTGAGTACGTATGCTACTATTGATGTGGCTTCTGTTGAAGATATTGCAGCTATGAAAATAGAAGCCATACTCGGCCGAGGGAAAAAGCGAGATTTTGTTGATATTTATTTTTTAATAAAAAAATATGGACTTAATAAACTTTTAAAATTTGTTAAAGAAAAGTATCCTGAATCTGTTGATGAACAGAGTTATTTATATGCATTATTGTATTTTAAAGATGCTGAAGCACCTCAAAAAGATAGAAGCAGGATATATCTTTATAAGGATATCGAGTGGAGGGATATGAGAGATTATATTGAAAAAGAAGTAAAAAAATATCAATTAAGTTTAATGAAAAGGTAATATTTTAAAAGAAATTTTATGAGTGGGCATTCCCGCTGGAGTAAATTAAAGCATTCCAAAGGGGCGTCTGACGCTAAAAAAAGTGCCATGTTTACCAAACTCGGGCACTTGATTACTATTGCGGCACGAGTTGGTGGTGGTGATCCAGAGGCAAATTTTAAGCTGCGAATCGCTATTGAAAAGGCAAAAAAAGCTAATCTTCCTAAAGACAATATTGATCGGGCTATTAAACGTGGTACAGGGGAGTTGGCAGGTGAGAAAATTGAAGAAGTAATGTACGAAGCATTTGGCCCAGGAGGATCAGCAATAGTTATTGAAACATTAACTGATAATAAAAATAGAACAATCGGCAGTTTGCGCCGAATTTTTAATAAATATGGAGGTAAATTAGGCGAGCAAAATTCTGTTCTATGGATGTTTAGTAGATATGGAATCATTCGTGTTGTTCTTGATATGCCTGATGAAAAAAAACAAGATATTCAACTCAAGGCAATTGAGACGGGGGCGCAGGATATAAGTGAAGAAGATGATGAATTAGTAATCTATACTAGCCCAGAAGATTTAGAAAAAGTTAAAAAAGATCTTGAAAAAGAAGGTATTGAAATAGATTATGCAGAAGTAGAATGGTTTGCTAAAGATTTAATTAGTATTAGTGAGCAGGCGCAAAAAAAAGTTGATAGTATATTTGAAGAGCTTGATGATGAGCCAGATGTAAGTGATTACTATACTAATATAAAGTAATTATGACTATTTTAGGCATTGATCCAGGAATTGCGATTACTGGATATGGAATTATTGAGACTGCAAGAAATAATCAATTATCTATGATTGAATATGGTTGTATTAGAACCAGTAAAGAAGATGAACATGCTGATAGATTGTTAAAAATTTATACTGATTTAAAAAAAATATTTAAAAAATATAAGTTTGATACAATTGCTATAGAAAATATTTATTTTGCAAAAAACGTAAAAACAGCCATGAAAGTTGGCGAAGCACGCGGCGTTGCGGTATTGGTATGCTCTCAAAGCAAGGCACAGATTTTCGAGTTTACCCCATTACAAGTAAAACAATCATTAACCGGATACGGTCGGGCAACAAAAGTACAAGTTCAAAAAATGGTTAAACTCATTCTTAAACTGAAAAATATCCCCAAGCCAGATGATGCTGCTGATGCATTAGCAGTGGCAATAACGTGTGTACAAACTAAAAAGCGTCTAACATAGATATATGGTACGACCTTTAAAAATTGTTCATGTAAGTTCTGAGATTTCTCCGTATTCAAAAAGCGGTGGGCTTGCTGATGTGGCACGATCTTTGCCGCGTGCATTAGTTCGATTAGGACATGAAATAGTCGTATTTACTCCTTATTATGGGTTTATTGGTAAAAAAGGCTGGCGTACTGAGAATTTAAAAGAAAGGGTTTCAGTAGAATTTGGAGATAAAGAATATAGGTTTGGATTTAAGAAAGTAATATGTCCTGATAAATATCCGGTCATATTTATTTGCCAGCGAGAATTATTTGGTTCACGGCATAAAATGTATGAGTATGAAGACGATGGTCTTCGTTTTTTATTATTTAGCCTTGCATCCCTTAAACTACTTAAAGTTTTAGGACTTACGCCGCATATTATTCACGTTCATGATTGGCATGCGGGCCTTATTCCTAATTATTTAAAATTACAATATCATCGTGATGATACACTTAAAAATATTGGCACACTTTTCACTATTCATAATTTATTATTTCAAGGACCAGAAGATTGGTGGAAGATTCCACCAGAGAAAAAAGATAATGGAAAGGGGTTGCCGCCCCATGATAAAGATCAATTACATTGGCTTAATTTTGCGCTGCGCGGCATTCTCTATAGCGATCTTATCAATACTGTCAGTCCGCGATATGCGCAGGAAATATTAACCCCCGAACATGGATGCAATGTAGATAGTTATTTACGGGGAAGAAAAAAAGATTTATATGGTATTATCAATGGGGTTGATTATGCTATTTTTAATCCGCAATTTGATGAAGATGTGTATGTAAATTACGATGCAAGTTCATTAGAAAAAAAGAGTGAAAATAAGGTGTTGTTGCAAAAACGATTTGGTTTGAGGGTTGATCCTAAAGTGCCCTTGATTGGCTTAGCTAATCGATTGACTGAGCAAAAAGGGTTTGAATTAATTATTGATATACTTGATTACCTTTTGAAACTTGATGTACAAATTGCTATTGTCGGGAGTGGCGGTGGGGTATATAGAGATTTTTTGAGAAAAGCTGCGCGAAAGTACCGTAAAAATTTATTGTTTTTTTCGCCGTTTCAAGAGCATATTGGGCGAAAAGTATATGCTGCTTCTGATATTTATTTAATGCCGTCTCGTTTTGAACCGTGCGGAATTTCACAATTAATTAGCTTGCGATATGGATCCATTCCTATTGTGCACGCGGTCGGTGGATTACTTGATACGATTAGTGACTACAATCCCCAAACAGGCAGAGGTAATGGGTTTGTGTTTACCTCGTATACGTCTCAAGACCTTTTGTTTACGATTGCTCGTGCATTAGAAGATTATAAGCGGCGGGGCGCGTGGAAAACATTGGTGCGCCGTGCCATGAAAGAATCATATTCATGGAAGCTTCCTGCCAAAAAGTATGTAACTCTATATAGAAGAGTTATTCGTAAAGCAAGAAAAAATAAGAAC
>JALLOP010000022.1 GCA_027718005.1 Patescibacteria group bacterium AH-259-L07
GATAAATCCGAAAATCGACAATTCTTAAAATATGTACTATCACTCTCTTTCAAATACACCCTTTTCTATGCTCTCCTCAAATTGCTCTACCTCTTCAGAATCTAGTAAGCCTGCCTCTTTTGCAAATATAATACTGAAAAAGAAAAGCCCTGATTGACATTTTTTTATCAACAGGACTTCTTCCCTATAGAGCCTATTGTACAGGCCGAACCTTATTCAAACTTCTTTTGTGAAACACCTGATCTGGCTGGCCATCAATATGTACTATCACCTGACTTCCTCTCATGCTACATCTCTCTGCCGATCTCCATTTTCTGCGGTTAAAAACCTCTATCTTGCTCTTTTTAGAGACCTCTTTCACAGATGTATCCGCTGTTTCCAATCCTTTTAAAAATATGTGCACTAAGTAAAGCACGGCGAGAGAAACTATCAACGCCGCAAGAGCACCCGTCATGCTACTTCCTAATTCCATGATATATTCCATGATATCCTCCTTGTTTGAAACATGCTTTAAAATGACACCATGCCATTTCGATTCACTAATACATAGTATATCACACTTTTATCCACTTGTCAAGCAGCAGCATTGACCCGTTAGAGGACTGAAGATGTAAATAACTAAACAAAGTTTATTCCTATAAAAAGGTCTGTAAAAACAAAGAAGTCTCCCATCCTCTAACGGGGAGTTGCCACAAATCTATTTTTCTATATAATCAATAGATAGAGTATACTAAATGGCATCATGGAAAAATCAAAACAGGAAAAATCTGTTGTATGGCAAAGTATTTCTATTGCATTACAGCTTGGCTATGCGATTGCACTACCGCTTGTTATTTTTGCCATTGGGGGCCGTCTCTTAGATAAACATTATGATTCTTCTCCTATTTTTCTTTTAACTGGCGTCGTTTTATCACTTATTATTTCATCTATTTTAGTATTTATAAAAATACAAAGAATTGTTAAAGAAATGGATAAAAAATGACATATGCATATTTCGTTAGCTGCTGAACATATATTTACTTTGTTTGGCTTCCCCATTACCAACACGCTTTTAATGTCATGGATTGCCATAGCTATGTTAATTATTGTTTCAATAATTGCAACCCGGAAATTACAACTCGTTCCTTCTCCATTACAAAATCTTGTTGAAAGTATTGTTGAAACAATGTTAAATTTTATAGAGAAAGTTGTTGGAGAAAAAAAACAAGCAGAACAATTTTTTCCGCTTATAGCCACCATTTTTATATTCATCCTCTTATCGAACTGGCTTGGCGTGGTTCCGGGCATTGGAACCATTGGTTTTTTTGAAGTTGATAATATGGGGAATGGCCATGAAATGTTTGTTCCTTTTTTCCGCTCAACCAATAGTGATATTAATATGACTCTCGCACTCGCGATTGTCGCAGTTATTGCAACGCAAATTTTTGGCATCACTGCAATTGGAACTTTTAAATATATTTCAAGATATATTAATTTTAAAAATCCTATCCTCACCTTTACAGGCATTTTAGAACTTATTGCTGAAATAGCAAAATTAATTTCTTTTTCATTTCGATTATTTGGCAATATTTTTGCTGGTGAAGTGCTGTTGGTAGTGATAGCATTTTTAATTCCTTTTATTGCGCCCTTGCCTTTTATGGTATTAGAGTTATTTGTTGGATTTGTCCAGGCACTTATATTTGCTATGCTTACCTTGGTATTTTTAAAAATCGCAACCAGTGAAACACATTAAAAAAAATCAAAAATAAAATATAAAATATAAAAAACAAATATAAAAAATGAAAAAACTATTAAAACCTAAAAATCAACTGCTTCAAATATATTTTTACGTTTTTACGTTTTTGTTTTTAGTCTTTAGTTTTTAATTTTTTATTTTAGTGTAACGCTTATGGATATTGAAGCTATAAAAATTATTGTTGCTGGAGCAACTATTGCTATTGGGGCTATATTCCCTGCTTTTTCTATTGGATGGCTTGCGGGAAAAGCAATGGAGGCAATCGGACGCAATCCTGAAGCTGCCTCTAAAATCCAAACCACAATGATACTCGCGATTGCGTTTGCAGAAGCAATTGCAATTTACGCTCTGGTAATGGCCTTGATTATAAAGTTTGTATAATCCCTCACCCAGCAGCAATAAAATACATTCGCATTTTCGAAAAAAACTGTTATTGCTGTTGGGCGTTGGATTAGAAAAGGTCGATGTTAAACAATCTTAAAATTTTGTATTTTAGAAAATGCATTGCTACTGGGTGAGGGATGGAAGAACTTGTAACAAAATTAGGTGTTGAGTGGAAGCTTCTTATTGCACAAATTATCAATTTTGCAATTTTACTTTTTGTTTTAAAAAAATTTCTCTACACTCCACTGGTTAAATTTATGAATACTCGTAAAGAAAAAATAGTTTCTGGATTAGAAAAAGCGCAAAAAGCAGAAGAAGCATTTAATAAAATGCAAGAACAAAAAGAACAAGAACTTGCCAAAATTCATAATCAGGCACAAAGTATTATTGCCAAAGCAAAAGAAACAGGCGATCAAAAACAACAAGAAATCATTGCTGCTGCTGAAGAAAAAGCGCAAAAGATAATTGATGATGCAAAAAGTCAAATCAAAGTTGAAAAAGACGTAATGATAAAACAAGTAAGAAGCGATATTGCGGATCTTATTGCTGAGGCAACTTCAAAAATCTTAGAACAAGAAATGAACGAACAAAAACAAAAAGACTTAACTCGAAAAACACTTAAAGTATTAAAGAATACAGTATAAATTTTTATGTCATATACATCACAACAATATGCACACGCACTATATGAATGTATTAAAGATGCAAAAAAATCCGAGATTCACCCTGTTAAATCCGACAAAGTCGGTGCGACAAAGCCGCAATTTAACAGGGTAAAAACCTACATCAACAACCTTTATAACATTCTTGTAAAGAACAATGATGTTGTCTTGTTTAAAGAAATGCTTGATAAAGTATCCTCAATTGATAAACGAAAAAGAAATATTGTTGAGGTGATTATTATAAGCTCACATGCCCTTGATAATAATGTGTTAAAACAAATACAACAGGCTTTACCATATAAAAAAACACAAATAAAACAAGTTATTGAGCCAAAACTAATAGGCGGAATAAAAATACAAATTGGCGATACGGTGATAGATGGATCTATTAAAAAACAGCTTAATTCATTAAAACAACAATTGAAATAAAAATGGCTAAAGACTATATTATTGAAGAATTAAAAAAACAAATCAAAGGATTTAAACCAGAGATCACGACTGAAACAGTAGGAAAGGTGGTAAAAATTGGAGATGGGGTTGCTACCATTGTTGGATTGAGAAATGTTATGGTATCAGAAATGTTAGAATTTCCCGAATCCCCTACAACTTCAGAGCCTATCTACGGACTCGCACTTAATCTTGAAGAAGATAAGGTAGGAGCAGTTATTCTTGGTGAATATAAACACATAGTAGAAGGTGATGAAGTAAAATCAACAAGTAAAATTTTACAAGTACCTGTTGGTGATGCCCTTGTTGGGCGTGTTGTTAACCCTGTGGGAATGCCTCTCGATGGGAAAGGAGAAATTAAAACAAAAAACTTTTATCCTATAGAGCATGTTGCACCCCGCGTCATCACGCGAGAATCAGTAAACGCACCACTTCACACTGGTATTAAAAGTATTGATTCTATGATTCCTATTGGCCGGGGTCAACGAGAGTTAATCATTGGCGACCGACAAATCGGGAAAACCGCACTCGTAATTGATACAATTATTAACCAATTAAAAGAACCAAAGCAAAATCGTCCTATTTGTATTTATGTTGCGATTGGCCAAAAAGATTCAAAAATAGCTAAAATTATTGCAACGTTAGAAAAAGCAGGGGCAATGGACTATACCACGGTAGTCATCGCCTCTGCGTCTGACCCTGCCCCCTTACTTTACATCGCGCCCTACGCAGGATGTGCTATAGGAGAATACTTTATGGATAAAGGGAAAGATGCATTAGTAATATATGATGATTTAACAAAACATGCCTGGTCATATAGACAAATCTCGCTCCTTTTACGCCGCCCGCCTGGAAGAGAAGCTTATCCTGGTGACATTTTTTATCTCCACTCCCGTCTCCTCGAGCGCGCAGCAAAACTTAATCCAGACCACGGTGGAGGATCTTTAACCGCTCTTCCAATTATTGAAACGCAAGCAGGTGATGTCTCTGCATACATTCCAACTAATGTTATCTCAATTACTGACGGCCAAATTTATTTAGAACCAGAACTATTTTATGCTGGTATTCGACCAGCATTAAATGTTGGTCTTTCCGTATCACGGGTTGGTTCAGCAGCGCAAACAAAAGCCATGAAGCGTGTTGCAGGTAAACTCAGATTGGAACTAGCGCAATACAGAGAACTCGCTGCCTTTGTTCAGTTTGGCGCTGATCTTGATAAAGCAACGCGGGAACGGATTGAACGAGGTAAACGAGTTACTGAAATTTTAAAACAACCTCAATACAGTCCGCTTACATTTGAAAAACAAGTAGTAATTATCTATGCAGGAGTAAATGGATTTCTTGATGACATTGAGGTAGAAAAAATCAAAGAATTCGAACACAAATTTCTTGAATATGCAGAAAATATGCATTCTGAAACTCTTAAAAAAATTCATACAAGTAAAGATTTAGATGAAAAAACAGAAAAGCAATTACAAAATATAATTAAAGAATTTAAAAATACTTTTTCCAAAGAATAAAATCATATGGAATCTCAACGAGATATAAAGCGTAGAATGCGCTCAATTAAAAACACGCAGCAAATTACCCGTGCAATGGAAGCAGTCTCCGCAACTAAGATGCGGCGATCGCAAGAATATGTATTACATGCTCGTCCTTATGCAGAACATGCGCTCAAACTTCTTTCAAATGTAAGTGAACAAGTGTCGCAAAAGCGTCACCTCTTACTAAGAAAAAAAACGCAGACAAACAAACTATGTCTTGTTGTCATTACCAGTGATAAAGGTTTATGTGGCGGATATAATAATAATATACTAAAAAAGGCGCATGCTTACATTCAAAAACACGATGATATTGATATTATCACGGTTGGAAAAAAAGCAAAGCAATACTTTGCTTTTCGAAATATACCCGTACATTATGAATTTACTGGTTTTGGTGATTATATAAAATTAGAACAAACACTGCCTTTTGCTGAAAAAATTATTGATATATATAAAAACGGGCAGTATAAAAAAATTATGTGTGCGTATACCAACTTTATTTCAACGCTAAAACAAGAACCTGTTATCCGCCAAGTGTTGCCAATTACAAAAACGGGGATTGAAGAAATTGTAAAAGGGATTGCACCGCAGACCGGAAGATATGCCTCTTCCCCCCTTGTCATTCCGAGCGAGCGGAGTGAGTCGAGGAAAGAACAAACTTCATCTCCATATAACTACGAATATATATTTGAACCGTCACAAGAAAGAGTACTTGACGAACTTCTACCCTTGCTAGTTAAAATTCAAATCCACCATATGATTTTAGAAACAAATGCGTCTGAACATTCTGCACGAATGATTGCAATGAAAAATGCATCTGATAATGCAGGAGAAATTCTAACAAGTCTCACCTTGTTTTATAACAAAGCGCGCCAATCTGCAATTACCAACGAAATTCTTGAGGTAATTGCGAGTCAAGAAGCACTTAAATAATAAAGAAGCCGTCAGTTTTTGTTAAAATCCTGACAGCCCCTATTATTGCTAGCCCTCCTATTGGGCACTGATTGTTTCCCTGGCATACCGAGCGGCTTCACAAGGTGCTGCACCACTATTAAACGCCTCTTCAAACGCACCCGCAAACTCTTCTAATTCCTTGTGATCCTCGGGATGCAACCTTTCATAACATGGGTCGCACGTCAATTGATCATCAGGGTCATCCGGGCCTCCAAGTCCCCAACCCCAAACGGGCAGATCACTAGAAATATCGTCTAGCAGCATACCACATTCGCAACATCTCCATTCTCCATAGGCATCACATTGACACGAATCATCCGTTTCACACATCTTATTTCCTCCTCTTTATTATTATAAGTATAACATATTTTTTAAAAAATGTCAAGTAGTAAAAATAAAAAAACAAAAAATATTGGAAAAATTGTACAAATTATCGGTGTTGTTGTTGATATTGAGTTTGAAAAACAGCTTCCAAAAATATATACTGCCTTAGAAATAGAACATAAGAACAAAACACTCGTTCTTGAAGTTGCACAACACATCGGATCACATCGAGTACGTGCAGTAGCAATGGATTCAACTGATGGATTAAAAAGAGGTATGACTGTTTCTGACACTGGAAAACCAATACAAGTCCCTGTGGGAGAAAAAGTATTGGGCAGAATGTTTGATGTTTTGGGAAATCCTATTGATGAAATGCCTGCACCCAAAAATATTGATCAATTACCCATTCATCGAAAACCGCCAACCTTAACGCAACAATCAACTAAAACTGAAATTTTTGAAACCGGTATTAAAGTTATTGACTTAATTGCACCATTTTCTAAAGGAGGTAAAGTAGGTCTTTTCGGTGGTGCCGGAGTTGGAAAAACAGTGCTTTTAATGGAGTTAATTAGAAATGTTGCTGCTATTCATGGCGGATATTCAGTATTTTCCGGAGTAGGAGAGCGAACACGAGAAGGAAATGACCTATATCATGAAATGAAAGAATCAGGAACGCTTTCTAAAACTGCATTGGTTTTTGGACAGATGAATGAGGTACCAGGCGCACGATTACGCGTCGGGCTCTCTGGTCTTACTATGGCTGAACACTTCAGAGATAAATATGGCAAAGACGTACTCCTGTTTATAGACAACATGTTTCGGTTTACCCAGGCCGGGTCTGAAGTCTCAGCCTTATTAGGAAGAATGCCATCAGCTGTTGGATATCAACCAACCCTTGCAACTGAGATGGGAGAATTACAAGAACGTATTACCTCAACTAAAAAAGGGTCAATTACATCAGTGCAGGCAATCTACGTCCCCGCTGATGATTTAACTGATCCTGCACCTGCAACAACATTTTCTCATCTTGACTCAACTATTGTACTCTCACGACAATTAACTGAATTAGGCATTTATCCTGCGGTTGATCCGTTAGATTCTTCATCAACGGTTTTAGATCCTGAAATTGTAGGAAATGAGCATTATGAAGTGGCGAGAGAAGTACAAAAAATTCTTCAACGATACAAAGATCTTCAAGATATCATTGCAGTTTTAGGCATGGAAGAGTTATCTGAAGAAGATAAACGTTTAGTAAATCGAGCGCGCAAAATTCAACGATTTCTTTCTCAGCCATTTTTTGTAGCCGAGGTCTTCACCGCAACGAAAGGAGTGTTTGTACCGCTCAATGAAACAGTAAAAGGCTTTCAAAAAATTCTTCAAGGAGAATATGATGATGTGCCTGAACAAAACTTTTATATGAAAGGAGGAATTGAAGAAGTAATCCGTAATCAGTAACTAGTAATCAGTAATTAATTTACGAGTTACAAGTTACGAGTTACAAGTTATGACGCAAAGCGCTTATGTTCAACCTATCAATCTATACATTAGAAAAAACTTTATTTGAGGACGAGGTTGCCATTGCAACTGTTCCGTCTATTGATGGCGAATTAGGTATATTAGATCACCATACTGCTTTAATAACACCCCTTAAAAAGGGAGTAATTAAAATCAAAAAAAAAATAAAACCTGAGCGCTATGAAAAAGAACAAATACAAACTATTGAAATCAAAAAAGGTTTTTTAGAAATAAAACCTGAAGAAGTAGTTATTTTGGCAGAAACCTAAGAGCATGACTTATCCACAGTAACCGGCATTGACATGATTTTATTTTTCATATAAACTTAGTGTATAAAAAGATATTATGGCTAACTTTCCAAATACAATTAATAGAAATAGCTGTCGCACTTATTGGTATTCTTGGCTTTCTGACGGAAGGTTAGTATTTGATTTGATAAATTAAAAAATTATATAACAACGCAACATAGGTCAAACTAGCTTTCCAAAAAAAAAGAAAGCTAGTTTTAGTTTAATCTCTATATATGAATAATAAAAAATTACAATTACTATTCCTTGATATTTTGACTGACGATTTAAAATTAAAAAAAGAAGAAGAAAGAGCAGTAACAGAAGGGCCTCTTGTAGAAATTTTCAGAAGAAAATTAGGCCTTACAAAAAACGAACTTATTGCATTCAATGTTTGTATAAAAAAACTCCCGAGTCCGGAAAATTATCATGGAATAATTATAGGAGCATCTCTAGCAAACCCAATAAAAGGAGAGGAAAAACCATGGATGAAAAAAGTATATACGTTTATAAGAAAAACAATTAGTCATCAGATTCCTCTTCTTGGTATATGCGGTGGACACCAATTTGTTGTAAGGGCTATCGGAGGTGAAATTATTTATAATCCAAATGGCAGAGAATTTGGAACTATACCACTAACGCTTACGAAAGATGGGATGAGAGATCCCTTATTTAGGGGTGTTTCTGAAAACTTTTTAGTTCAATCAAGTCATAAATGTATGGTTAAAAATATCAACATGAAAGGGAAATTGCTTGCATCTTCTGATCTATGTGCGATTCAAGCTCTTGCTATAAATAATCATACAAGAACCGTTCAATTTCATCCAGAATTGTCAGTTCGTAGTATAAGAGCTCTTGCAAAGAGATATAAAGAAACATTGATAAAAGAAAATTTTGTAACCCCACAAGAATTTAAAAAACTGCTTTTATCTATTAAAAAGACTGGTCAAACAGAAAAAATTTTGCTAAACTTTTTAAATTATTTTGTTTTACCCAATAAAAAATAGAGTAGGAGAAGGGCTTTGCCACTCCTCCATACTATGTAAATGGTTCGCTCGGTCGAAATTAAAAGTAAACTTTTATTTCTCCCTCGCTGCCATTTATAAATTTAAAAAATTAGTTCATTAACATTCACCCCCTCTTTTCAATTAAAATAAAAAAGAGGGAGGTAAAAAAGAAAGGAGGTAAAAATGAGTATATTCAGAGAAAAAGACATATTTAATGTTAATCTGGATGAATTCTTGAAAAAATTTAAGTTTGATGCAAAGAATAAAGGATTGATTGGTATTGAACAAGAATATTTTCTTGTAGCAATGCACGTAGAAACATACCGTCGTATTCCTATTCCCTGTGCAACAATCTTTCTTAGAGAGATGAACAATCCAAAATGGACATATGAGCTCTCAGCATGCCAGGTTGAAGTGAGAACACATCCGGAAGAAGAATTAGAAAATATCTGTGCACAACTTCTACAGAATGATTATAGAGGCCACGCTGTTGCACAAAAATTAGGATTGGATTTATGTGGTTTTATGGAAGTTGCGCCAAAAAATATGTTATTGGATATATCTCCAGATCCGCGTCATGTTAAAATTGCAAAAACCATTTCTAAAGAAAGGTTAAAAGCAGCATGCAGAGTTGCAGGAACCCATATTCATATAGGTATGCCAGATATAAAAACAGCAATTAAAACAGCAAATCATTTAAGAACTCATCTTAATTACCTTTGTCGGCTTGGAGATCACTCTAGTGGCGAACGCCTTCGACTGTATAAAGAAGCAGCGAAAAATTGGGAGCCACCATATTACAGAGATACTGATCATTTCTTTGAAGTTGCGAAAAAACAAGAATTTGCAGATAACCCCCGAGACTGTTATCACCTTATTCGCATTAGTATTCATGGAACTGTTGAACTCCGGATGTTTGGTGTTACTGATGATGTTGAAGAA
This sequence comes from Patescibacteria group bacterium AH-259-L07, assembly GCA_027718005.1. GTDB lineage: Bacteria > Patescibacteriota > Patescibacteriia > UBA2591 > UBA6264 > JALLOO01. The sequence continues at coordinate 9,802 of JALLOP010000022.1, forward strand.
ATAATGAGCTGGATTGCTGCGGTCCGATCACTTCTGAAAAGGATAAAATAATGGATCCTGAAATAAAAAAGAATATTCAGGAAAAAGAAATGAGACTAGCGTTTGAACAACAGTCAAAACAAATTCTTGCACTTCCAGAACGATTTATAAAACCAGAAAACTCTCTTAAAATAGGATTTGAATCAGAAATGGCAATTATAAAACAAGGTTTGAGCTCTAAACAAATACAAAATGTAAGAAATTCTATTATTGAGAAAAATCCTGACATATGCGGAGTTGAACTAGGCGCAACGCAAATAGAAAAAGCTTTTCGCGGATTGCACTTTATAGGGATGGAAAATTTACCTTATCTAGATCTTATAGCTGAGAGAATACAAACTGGATATCCCTAAGATAAACCAGGATCTCTTCTGTATAAACAAAGTTCTGGGGAAGATTTTCTAAAAGCTTTGAGATTAACCAAAATGTTGGTATGAACCCTGTTATTCGCTTCGCTCATAATCGAAACCGTCGCTGTGTTTTAGCGACGGTTTTTTTATGCACATAAATTATATACTGACTTATCCACAATAACCACAATAACTAGTATTGACAAGGTTTTATTCTTTATGTAGACTATAAACAGTAAACTAATATTATGGCTAACTTTCCAGATACAATTAATAGAAACAACTGTCGCACTTATTGGTATTCTTGGCTTTCTGATGGAAGGTTAGTATTTGATTCAGTAAATTAAACAGTCATATAAGAATTCAATTGTAAACACTGCTTTAAACTAGCTTTTCGGAAACAGAAAGCTATTTTTATTTTACATCCAAAAATTATGAAGCGCATCATTATCTTTGATTTCAATCGAACGCTCTACGACCCGGACACAAACATGTTGGTTCCAGACGCTAAATTTGTGCTGTGTACGCTACTGGAACGAAAGTTTGCACTCTACCTAATAAGTCATGCCGCCCGATCACGAAAAAAATTGATTTCCACAATCGGTATTCGTCCATACTTCACTAATATTGTCATCACTCGCGAGAAAAGTAAAAAAAATTTCAAGAAAATAGTTCAACAAAAAATGATTAACCGAGAGCAAAGTTTTATTATTGGCGATAGGATAAGAAAAGAGATAGTCGTAGGCAATAATTTGGGACTCCAAACAATTTGGGTGAGAATAGGGAAATTTGCTGATGAATATCCTCGCGAAGAGAATGAACAACCCACTTATACAGTAGGAACACTGAAAGGTATTTTAAAAATTATTCATTAATATCTGTTTTTGGTGCTAGCATGTTGTCGATCATGTGGTCGACAACAATCTGCCACCGAGAGTGGCTGTTTGTTTTTTCACAAATCAAAAATAGGAGGTATCATCATGTACGACCAAATAAAACAAGTTGTTTTAGCGTCTGGTCTCTGGGATAACGGGAGAGCGGCGAGTCATGGATTCATCCTTTCACCAAGCGTGTATGAAATTTCGCAAGAGAAGCGAAACGAACTTAAGGTGATCTGTGAGGCACTCCATGACTGTCTCGCAGGTCTCGGCCGCATCGCTGCGATCGCATACAATCCACAGCTCGGCCATAGCGCCACGTGGGGCATGATCGCGAGGGCGCTACGCACTGGCGTTCCTGCGATTTACCACGACATCATGCTGTTCAAACCAGGTAGAGTGCCGAGTATCTGCAAGGTTGATCTCATGGTGTCTGAAGATGGCAGCTACCGCATTGCTGAAATTGATGGCCACAACAAGCACGGTCTCGGCTACTCGACACTTGCAGCGCGAATCCGTAAAGCCATTGCGCCGCAAGTTTGGTCGTTCCCAGGTGTTGCGGCTGCGCTTGCGAAAGAAATAAAGAAACGAGGCGAAAGCAGCGCGATGCTTCTCTATTCTGATAAAGAGCGATTCTACCTTCCAGAATTCCGTATCCTACAGGACGAGCTTACGGCGCACAAGATAAATCTTTTTGTAATCGCCCAGAATGAAATGAAAGTTGAGAACGGAAAAATTGTTGTTTTGGAGAAAAACAAAGAACACAGGTTGTTCATCGACCTTCCGTTCCTTTACTACAATCGAACTCTCAATAATCTTCTCGCCGACCTTTACCGCAATGGAAAAATCGATTTTCTAATCCCACCGAAGCCTTTCTTCGGTTCAAAGGCAATTCTCGCCTTGCTGCGGAACGACACTGGAAATAAGGAGTTAGAAGCGATTCTACGTTCGCAGATCCGATCCGCCTCTCTCGAACTGCTTCGCCAGCACATTCCTGAATCCTACCTCATACACAAACGGGCAAAACAGGAATACTGGCAGAATCTATGTAATGACAGGCAGTTCGTTCTCAAGGAGTCCATCTCCAGCGGCACAAAGGGAATAGTGTTCGCCGATAATCCGCGCTTCGCCACGATCTTAAAAAGGGCATGTAACTCATACTACCACTTCGTTTTACAGAAAGAAGTCACGAACCGCCTACAACATTTCCAGTACTTCACGGATGACGGAGAACTCCGACAGGATGAATGGTACATGCGACTTACCCTTCACTGCTCTATGCGGGATGTAGCAGACATTGTGATCACCGCGCGACGCGACAAGAAGGTTCACGGCGCGCTCGACTGCCTTCAGCTTGGCGCAACAATCGTCTAGTAAAGAAGACCAAAGAGTTAGTATAAATAGTTAATGAAATCAAAACCGTCGCTGTGTTTTAGCGACGGTTTTTTCTTTATCCCGTTAGAAAAAACCAAACCGTCTTAAAAACCGTCGTTGATATTTGAAAAACAGTGACGATTCTTTTAAAAAATAAAAATTGCTCTATTCAAGATTGAGTAGAACAATTTCGCTGATGCTATAAAGAAAAATAATAAGAAAAATTAGAATTTGCAACAAGAAAGAATAAAACAGTGCATGCTAAAAGATATACTTTGATTCTTGTTTTTGATATCTCTGATTTATACCAAAAGTGCTTTACTATAAAAAAGAAAGTGAGTAAAAATACTATTTCAGAAATAAAAAGTACAATTCCATCTGAGAGATCAATATTCTGTAACATCCAGCGGACTACTATATTCTGTTCTAACTCGTAATTATGATTAACTTTTTCTAAACATAACCACGTAGAATAATTATCAAGAAATCTTCCTAAAAGAAAAGAAAAAATAAGCACCCCTGTAGGAATTTTCTTTATATACTCCTTAAAAGCAAGACATAGAAAAACGATTACCAACGTAACAATATACAATGTGATCACTTATTTATCCTCCTAACCAATTGTTAATGATCTTTATAAAAATTATACCTGTTTTTAACTCTATGTCAAGTGTCGCCTCTCTATTGACAAAGGGTCATTTTTTTGATAGAATATAAATACAATTGGAAAAGAAAAAAATTGTTCATCCTAAATTAGGAGGAAGAATACCGTGCAAACAACAGTTATTAATTATCTCGTTCTTCTTGCTTATGCTACTCTGATATTAGGAGTATTTCTACAAATTCGAAAGACCAAAAAACGAGAAACAGTGGGCGATATAGCTATTTGGGAGGTTGTTATGCGCTTTGTGGCAATGGTGCTCATTATGGCTAAACTTATTGATCTCAGGGATCCATGGCTTATCTTTGGACAAACAGCATTCATGCTCCTGTATTCTTATTACCTCATCCTGATAATAAAAATTAAGCTGCAAAAGAAAAAAGTTATCACCTGACTTAGGTGATGATTTTTTCTTTACCCCTCACTTACTAGCAAGTGAAGGATTCTTTACAACCAAGTAAAAATTTGGTATACTTCTCTTATGAAGCAAAAAACTGAACTTAAAAATAAAGCTATTGAGCTGCGAAAACAAGGATTGAGCTATAACGAAATCTTGGAACAAGTACCTGTAGCAAAAAGCTCTATTAGCTTATGGTGTAGAAATATTCCATTAACTGCCCGACAACAGAAAAGACTATTTAATAAGCAACTAGCAGGCCAGCGTAAAGGCTATAAAAAAATATCCCTCCTAAGACAACAAGAGATACAAAAAATAAGACAAACCGCTGGAAAAGAAATTTATAAGCTTACTTCTCACGAACTTAAAATAGTCGGAACTATGTTATATTGGGGTGAAGGGGGTAAAACTCGTGGCATGGGTGTAGATATTAGCAATTCTGATCCTAAACTAATAAAATTCATGGTTTATTGGCTTAAAAATGTTTGCAAGGTATCGCCTGAAAAAATAAAAGCGCGTTTAAATATTCACGCTGACCAAAATGACAATAGAATAAAAAGATATTGGTCCAAAATCACAGGAATTCCATTAACTTCTTTTGGCAAAAGCTATATTAAACCAGAAGGCACAGGTCATAGAAAAAATATTCTTCATAATGGGGTTATTAAAATTAGGGTAGGTGATGAAAATCTAAGACATAGAATTATGACATGGATTAAAATGTTACAACAATATCAATTATGAAAACGTGGCAACTACAACAAAAAGCGAGAAATTTAAGACAAAAGGGACTACTTTATAGAGAAATTGTAGATGAATTAGGTATAAATAGGACTACACTGGGGAAATGGTGTGAAGATATAGAATTAACACCTGAACAAATTAAGTCACGAGGTGGCAGATATGCAAATGTAGTAAAAGCTGCAAAAGCTAACCATCTTAAAAGACAAAAAGAAATAGAGTTAATTCAAAAAAGTGCTGAAAAAGAAATCCACTCTCTAACTAACTATGAATTTAAATCAGCAGGTATAGCACTGTATTGGGCAGAGGGGGACAAAACTCAGGGTTTGGGATTTAGTAATTCTGATCCTGAATTAATACAATTTATGATTAAATGGTTTCGAGAAATCTGTAATGTACCTGATGAAAAAATTAAAGCATATCTTTATCTCCATACTGGACAAAATGAAAAAAAGATAAAACAATTTTGGTCAGAGATTACAAACATTCCATTAAACCAATTTAATAAAACTATTTTTAAGCAAGAAGGGTCTGCAAGTCGTAAATATAATGAAGATAGATATAAAGGAACCATTAAAATACGAATTAATGATGAAAACTTGCGGCATAAAATTTTGGCCTGGATTGAAGAATTACAATTTTATTTGGGGCACTAGCTCAATTGGCAGAGCAGGACTCTCTTAAAGTCAAGGTTTCGGGTTCGAGTCCCGGGTGCCCCACCAGTATCAAACTTTCGGATTTTTTCCCGATTGATTCAACGGCGCGTTGCGCCGCATAGTATGGTAAAATAGGGTTTCCGCGCGCTTCGCGCGCGGCCAAACGGAGGTTCGAGCCAAAGATTTCTTTGGCTATGACCTTTTTGTGAAAAAGGTCATCATTTCTTGCGATTTTGACGAGGTTTGAAGCGACTTTTATCCAATTTTGGAACGGTTCGAGCCAATCATTCTGCTTTTGCTCGGCTTTTGTGATTTGCTCTTCCAGCGACTTCTTTTCCGAAAGGAGTTTTGCTTTTTTCTCTCGATATACTTCGCGCTCAATATCCTGATCCAAATAGCCGTCAAGAAGTCGCTGGAGTTTGATTTCAATACTTTTGATTTTCTCTCTCGTCTCTTGAGCAAAAGCAGAAACGGATTGGGCGAATTTCTCTTTATCTTTCTCTGCCATAGCCAACAATTTTTCCGCCCAATCCGTACGCAAAGAAACTTTTTGAATAAGAGATGATAACTGCTGATTCAATGCTTCCTCTCGCACATACGGTTGCGAACATTTTTGTTTGCCTTTCTTGGTGCAACGATAGTAAATATGCCCCTTCTGCTTTTCGGCAGTTATCATCATACCGCATTCGGCGCAAGAAATAAGACCGCAGAACGCTTGAGGTTCATTCTTTTGTTTGTGTCTTGGCTTTCCTCTCTGCTTCAACACATCTTGCGCCGCATCAAAAAGTTTCTTGGTGATGATTGGCTCGTGCTTGCCTTCGTGTATTTCGCCAGCGTAGCGAAATAGTCCAATATAGAATGGATTTGAAAGGATAAAAGTCGCCCTTGTCTTGTGGATTCTCTTTCCGCCGCGGGACAGTATCCCACGTTGTGCCAAAAAGTCCGAGACATCTTCAAGTCGAGCGTTGCCAGCGGCATAAAACTCAAAAGCGTCTTTGATAATCTTTGATCTCTTCCTATCCACTACAATGCTTTTGTTTCGCACATCATTAATATATCCAACGGGAGCAATGCTCGGATATTCTCCTCGTCTCACTTTTTGGCGTAATCCTCTTTTTGTGTTTTCGGAAAGAGAATCAACATAGTATTTGCTTTGTCCAAAAGCGATATTTAACATAAATTTTCCTTGTGGCGTTGGTTCAAACCAAAATTGAGGAAATTTCAACACCGCGATACGTCCGCAATCAATCAAGTAGATTATTTTTCCGCCGTCAATAGAATTGCGCGCCAATCTATCAGGATGCCAAGATAAAATTCCGTCCGCCGTGCCTTCTTCAATACACTTTATCATTTCGCCAAAAATTGGACGGCCAGGAATTTTGGCTGATTGTTTTTCAATAAAAGTATCAACGACATTTAATCCTTCTTGTTTGGCAAAGGCACTCAATTCTCTGATTTGGTCTTCGATAGAACGCACCTGCTTATCTTCAACATCGGTGGACTTGCGGGCGTATAGAAAAAATTTATTGTTGTTCATAAAATTGTTTTGTTAATTTTTAATTAGGCAAAGCAAATACATAAAATCGCAAGGGATTTCGAACCTCCGCTTGGACGCGCGCGAAGCGCGTGGAAACCCTGTTTTACCATACTATGCGGCGC
>JALLOP010000023.1 GCA_027718005.1 Patescibacteria group bacterium AH-259-L07
AAATACGATTGCAATTGTATCTGATGGGTCACGCGTTTTAGGATTAGGTGATATTGGTCCGGAAGCAGCATTGCCGGTGATGGAAGGGAAAGCCTTGTTATTTAAATATTTAGGCGGTGTTGACGCGATCCCGATTTGTCTTAATACCAAGGATCAAGATGAAATAATTAAAACAGCGCTCTTAATCCAACCTGCGTTTGGCGGCATTAATTTAGAAGATATTGCACAGCCCAAATGCTTTCATATTCTTGAAATTTTGAAAAAAAAGGCATATATTCCGGTATTTCATGATGATCAGCAAGGGAGCGCCACGGTTACGCTTGCCGGCATTATAAATGCATTAAACATTGTGGGGAAAACGTTGGATAAAGTAAAAATTGCAATGATTGGCGCTGGCGCTTCAAATATTACGTTAGCACGAATTATAACTAAAGCAGGTGCTGATTTTAAAAATATTATCATGGTGGATAGCAAAGGCATACTTCATTCAAAACGAACTGATCTGCGCGAGAAGTTTCCTCAAAAATGGGAATTGGCGCAAAAAACCAATGCGAAAAACATACAAGGCGGCATTGATAGAGCAATGAAAGGGGTTGATATAGTGATCGCATTTTCTCGCCCCAGACCTGATATTATTAAGCCTCAATGGGTTAGGTCCATGGCAAAGGAGAATATTGTATTTGCATGTTCTAATCCTGTCCCTGAAATATGGCCATGGGATGCAAGAAGCGCAGGAGTGAGAATTATAGCAACCGGAAGATCTGATTTTAGCAATCAAGTTAATAATTCCTTAGGGTTTCCTGCTATATTTCGGGGCGCATTAGACGTACGCGCAAAAACAATTACGGATGAAATGTGTATTGCCGCAGCATATGCCTTAGCAAAATATGCGCAAGATAAAGGGCTATCTGAAGATTATATTATTCCCTCAATGGATGAATGGGAGATGTATCCTAAAGTTGCAGCCGCAGTTGGTATGAAAGCAATAGAGCAGGGCATAGCAAGCGTAAAAATGAGTTATAATAAGCTATATAAACTTGCGAGTGATACCATTAGATCAAGCAGAGACCAAATACACGCGTTAATGAAACAAAATTTAATTAAAGTAAAAAAATAATTATGCAAAAACAAGATTTAAAAAATATAGAGCAAAAATGGCCAAATTATTTGGTGTTAGTACGTCATGGCCAATCAATTTATAATGAAGAGCGAGAATTGGTAAATCGCGGCATCCTCAATTCATATACCACCAAGGTAAAAGATGTGCGAAATGCCGATGTTGCGCTCTCTAGAAAAGGCAAGCAGCAAGCGCAAGAAACTGCTGAGTTTCTTAAAAAAACATATTCACATTTTGATTTCATTTTTGCTTCTCCATTTAAACGCGCGCATCATACGGCGCGTATTATTGCTAAGGAATATCCTGATACGCGCTTTATTATTGAGGAACGAATTAGAGAGAAAGAATTTGGTGTGAAAGATGGTCTAACACCAAAGGAATTTAAAAAACTATTTCCGTATGAATATGAACGAAAACAAAAAGAAAAAAAATATTACTATCGACCAATTGGCGGAGAATCGTACTGTGATATGAATCTGCGTATATGGTCATTTATGTCAACAGTGGTCCGAGAGTATGCAAAAACAAATATACTTATTGTTTCTCACTCAGCAGTGATGCTCTCGTTTAGAAAATTATTAGAAAAATTAACTGAAGAAGAAGTTTTAAAAATCAATAAACATGATGATATTAAAAATTGTGCAATTGTTGCATATCGATTTGATCCAAATTTAAAACCAAAACCCAAGTTAAAGCTGGATATATACAACAAAATTGCGTATTGATCCCTCACCCAGCAGTGATGCATTTTTTTCAAAAATGCGATAGCATTTTTATCACTGCTGGGTGAGGGATTGACAGCATTAAGACGTATATTATAATAAACGTGTAAATATTAGTTCTTAAACAAAAAGGGGGAGAAAAAATGAAAAAAATAGTGATGATATTCGTGTTGGTAAGCATGGCTTATCCTTCATCAAAGTTTTCCTTGATAGAACATCAAGCTGATTTTTCTTACGGGCTAGCAGGTAATGCCTTGGTAAATACGGCGACTTATAAGATGATAGGGTTCTTTGGAGAAGGGAGCAGCATGGAACTTGGATGGAGTTGGGGGCCATTGCCTGTACAAGGATATGTCTTTAGTATCGCATTGCCAAGATCTTCGTATACTATTGGTAGGATGATTCCAGTGCCTAATATCCTTGCATTTGGTAGTAACTATAGAGCTGAATACGATGCCGACTTAGCACAAGAGATAGACGACGCACTTGTTGAGTTAGACAGTACTCGCAAAGGAAATTATCCTGATGATATATTTACTAAACCTCTGCCAATTATAAAAATAGAAAGAGCGTCTCTAAAGTTTATTGGCAAGAGTATTAAAACAGGAGAACAAGCATTGGTTTTTGATGAGCTTAAGTGGACCAGATATGTGGGTGGACACGTAAAAGGGTATCGATTTGTAGGCGGCTTGATAATGGATGGCATTTATTTTAAACAATGGAAGTTTGGAGATTTTAACGGTGGATTCTTTAGTGTAGAAGATGTGGATGTTAAAGGATGGCCGGATGATAGCGAAGAGACAAGAATTAAAGCAAGTGTATTTTTTAAGGATAATAAATTTTTATGGGAAGCCGGCGCAATGCAGAACATTTTTCCTCTCGAGAGATACTTATGGGTAACGATGGGGTTTAATGTCCGTTTCTTTGGTGATTTTTCTACTGAGCCATTAGGAATAGATTTTTTTGGCCTTAATTTCCGTCGGGGCAGTTATGTAGCACGAGCAACGTTTGGTTTTAATTTGTATGGAGATGACTATGAAGGGGATAAAGCAATATACTACATTGGCGTTAATCTTAATATCGAGCCGGATGTATGGAGAACAAAATACTAAGAAAAGAGTTCCACGGGGAGCTCTTTTGCTTTCGGAGCGAGAAAGTCCTAACTTTTTTGTTTCAGATGCTCCAGATCGATCACCTCTTGACAATATAAACTCATTATAGTATCCATTACTAATAATCAATCGTTCCTTGCAAAGGAGGAAAACAATGGAAGAAAAAGGATTTCAAGTAGTTGTAGAAGATAAAGAACGGCTTTTCGAGCAGTTTAGCGACAACAATGATAGCTTCATCTCTAAAATGAGTCACCAATTAGGAGGCGCTCCTCTTGAAGAACCGGCCGAAAAGGTTGAGGTAATAGCTTCTAGTAATGGAAATCACTACATGCTGAGTGCTACTGTCTACATGATCCAGAGGCCAGAAGGGATTTTCAAGAAGAAAGAGTTAACTCTGCCCCATAAGCAATTGTCGCAACACTTCTCAACCAAGAAAGTTGGGCAATGTGTATTTATTTTTGACGACAAAGGTCGGGAAGAATTTATAGTGTATCTAAAGGGTGGGCTTATCGAAGAATTCAAAATAGAGGCAGGTGGCGGAGAAGAGAGCCAAAGCCTCAGTTCCCCGTTAAAGAGAGTAACCACCCTTGAGGATTTTAAGAAAGATGTCTTGAAGTTTACCAAATTGGTCGAAGTCACGGTAAGTAGCATATATGAAGATCTTCACAAAAAATCCCCGAGCGTAACGCTCTATCTAAGGCCATCTATATTGAAAGCAAAAGTAAAAGAAACACAAGTAGAATCTTCTCCTACTGAAGACGATGTTCGAAAGGACATGGTCAAAAAGACTATCGAGATTGATAGACCAAATGTAACCTTTGATGATATCGGTGGACAGGAAAGCGCAGAAAAAGAGGTTCGTAGCTTGAGTCTTTGGCTCAAAGATCCTGAGCGCTACAAAAAATGGGGAAACCCCAAGCCAAAAGGTGTCTTAATTCATGGCCCTGAAGGAACAGGGAAGAACTTACTGGCTATGGCGCTGGCGAACGAGGCAGAGGCTAATTTCTATCGCGTAAGACTTTCTGATATGACTTCGATGTGGCGCGGTCAAGAAGAAAAGCGATTTCAAGATGCCATTGATATTGCTGAAGAGAATGGCCCCAGCATTTTATTTTTAAATGAACTAGACGCTCTTGCTGGTCAACGGAGCCTCTCTCATGAAGTAACTCAAAGAGTAGTAGCTACGCTTAACGAAAATTTTGGTGATACGGAGACCTCCTGTAAAAATGTTATGCTTCTCGCTTGCACAAATCGTCTTGAAGCCGTGGACAACGCTGTAATACGAGCCGGTAGATTTGATCGACTTGTTGAGGTTTTTCTTCCTGATGATGAAGAAAGAGCGAAAATTTTTACTATTCATTTGGCCAAAGCTGAAAAAATAGCTGAACGGGAACTTTTTGTAGATATAGACTGGAATCCTGTAGTTAATCAAACCCATGGGATAAACGGCGCTGACATTGCTGAGATTATCCGGAGAGTGCTTGAAGAAAAAGTATGGAAGGAGGATAAAGGCGAAACAGTAGGTTTGGCTACTACTGAAGATATTCTAGAACAAATCAAAACCTACGAAAGAGTTAAGTAACCCGAAAGAAAGACCGGCTTTCAGATTAGCGAAGAAGACACTGGTGAAGAGAATTCCTAACTTTCTGAATTTTTAAAAAGAGCGGGGCAGCCCCTCGCTTTTTTACTTGTGGAAAAATTTGACCTGAAGGGGTGTGTTGTGTTGTGTTGTTGTGTTGTTGACATTTTTTCATTTTTCTCTTATACTTATATATAGTTTTTCCAAAAGTTAAGATCTTTAAAAGGAGGAAATATGAGCAAGAAGCAGAAGGTTAAGAAGCTGATGAAGTTCTTAGGGATAGATAGCAAAGATGCTCCATTTTTTCAAATTCTTTTAGAACGCGATGTTGCCATGACCAAGTGGCTTAAAGGCAAAGAAACCGCTAAAGAATTTCGTGAGATTGTTGAGAAAGGATTAGAAAGAGTACTAAGAGCGCTTGAAGATATTTATGCCGACCTTTTAACAGAACAAGGTATTGATGAATTACTTGAGTTGCATCCTCATCTTGCATTAAAGCGCTTGGAAGAGATTAATCCTGAAGTTGAAAGGCACTTGATGGTTGTTTTTGAAGAATTTTCAAAAGAACTTGACGAAGAAGCAGAAGCATTGGAGGCGAAAATTAACAGCATCCAAGTCGGCGAAGCATAAAAAAGACGGGGCAAGCCCCTCGCTTTTTTACTTGTGGAAAAGTTTGGGTGTAAGGTAAAAGTTTGGGTTGACAAAATTTTTAGATGGGCTAAATTGATAATGAAGGTAAAGAATAGTTCTTTACCACCAACCAAAAGGAGGAGAAAATGGAGTATACGTGTCTAGACTGCGGGTGCAAGTTTGAGGTGGAAGAAGGCGGGGAAAAGAAATGCCAATGCCAGGAAGGCTGCTGCAACGGTAAATGTGGGACAGAAGCGAAAGAAGATACAACTTCTCAGGATTCAGAAAAAAAGTGCGCTTGCTGCAAGTAACTTTTCTCTATAAACCTCTCAGTGTCGGGTTCTAACTCCCTGAGAGGTTTTTCTAAATTTGACAAAATCGGAAAAATATGCTAATATGAAGTTAGAACGTTAAAAAATAGTAACCAAAAGATCAAGCATGGAGGAGACGCATGAACGATTTAGTATATTCAGTAGTCATATATTTGGTATTCCCGATGATTGTGGCGATAATAACAACTCTATGGAAGTCCGTTATCTCACCTTGCCTTTCCTTAATGGTGAGGGCGGAGAAATATGGATCATTAAGGCCTGAATCAAAAGATGGGGTGATCATGATAACTGCTGATATTGATGAAAAAAATGCTTTACGGATAATGAGAGAACTTGAATGGCTCGAGTATGATTCTTCAACTTCTCGAATTCTGATTTTCCTTGGCTCAAGCGGAGGAGAATTTGCTGCTTCTTGGGTAGTCTATCATACAATGAAGAAGTGCAATAAGCCAATTGAGGTCAGGTGTTGTTTTGCTCACTCAGCTGCTGTTTTAATTTTAGCAGGCGGAACAAAAGGAAGACGATTTATTTACCAATTACATCTTAATAAACAGATTTGGGTTCATCGCGCCAATACACGTCGTCAGCAAAAAGGATTGTTGAAATTAATATCATATCCTCTTCTGATGGCTTGCATCGTATGGTACAATAGATCCCTTTCTGAAGCGATAGGTAGGCCCATGAAACGAATAGCTGAAGACACAAAAAATAATACACACCTTTCTGCAGGGGGAGCGGTGGCCTATGGATTTGCAGATGATATTCTCCCCTTCGAACAGGAAGCACTACCTCTAGATATTGAAAAGTTCCAACTAGTAAACAAAGAAACAGGAGATATATACAAATCAATTTAAAAAAGAGCGAGTAGCCCTCGCTTTTTTTTGCTTGAAACAAGAGTATAAATGTGATAGTATTACTTTGTATGAAAAAGATTACTATACCCCTTTTGATCTATGATGGTGAGTGCGGCTTTTGCCGCATTTGGATTGATTACTGGAAACGCTTGACTGGTGATAAGGTTACATATGAGCCATTTCAAAAAGTTGGAGATCAATTTCCACAAATCCCACCTGAGAATTTTGTCAAATCAGTACAGCTTGTCACACCAGAAGGTAAAATATACAGCGGCGCTGAAGCAGTATTTCGTACACTTGCTGGCGCTGGTCAAAAAAAATGGATGGTATGGAGCTATAAGTATATTCCTGGTTTTGCTGCCATTTCTGAATGGTTTTATAACGTTGTGGCTGCCCATCGCAGCTTTTTTTATAAGGTAACACGACTATTATGGGGAAAACACCTTATAACCCCCTCATACCGTCGTATACGCTGGCTGTTTTTGCGACTCCTTGGCGTTATCTATTTTATTGCATTTATTTCGCTCGGGACGCAAATCACAGGGCTTGTGGGGAGTACCGGCATTTTACCTGTGGACAATTTTTTACAGGCAGTAGAAAATAATTTTGGTATTGAACGCTATTGGCTTTTCCCCACCCTTGCATGGCTTAGTGCAAGTGATATTTTTTTGTATCTTATAACATTTTTTGGTGCAATTCTTTCAATTTTTATTATTGTTGGTATGGTAGCTGCACCTGCCTTGTTTCTCGTATGGATTTTATATCTTTCGCTCGTGGTTATTGGGCAAGTATTTTTATCATTTCAGTGGGACATATTTTTACTTGAAGTTGGATTTTTAGCAATGTTTATTGCACCCTGGCGCTTTAAAGATCATCCTACCGATAAAACCCATGCATCCACACTTATTGTATGGCTTTATCGATTGCTTTTATTCCGTTTTATATTTAGCTCAGGCGCGGTAAAGCTTTTAAGTGGCGATTCTTTATGGAGAAATCTTAAAGCGCTTACGGTTCATTACCAAACCCAGCCCCTGCCAACGCCCATAGGATATTATGTGCATCAGCTGCCGGTATGGTTTCATGAATTCTCGCTTATTATCATGTTTGGTATTCAACTGATTATTCCGTTTTTAATTTTTGCACCACGCAGAGTACGATTTGTTGCCGCAGGATCATTTGTAGGGCTCGAGGCCCTTATTCTTTTAACGGGCAACTATACTTTTTTTAATCTGCTTACTATTTTTCTTTGTTTGTTTTTGCTTGATGATCAAGCATTGCATCGTTGGGTGCCCAAAACATTATACCATAGGTATCGTAAGACAAAAGAGAAGAAAAAAACAAAAAAGCGTATCACAACGATTGGTGTGAGTACGCTTATAGCACTTATTATATTTTTAAACGTCGTTTATATTGCGCTCCCGTTTGTGGGCTATAGACGGTTGGCACCGCCTGCTCGATACATAACTAAACTTTTTGCACCGTTTCATATCGTAAATAGTTATGGATTATTTGCAAATATGACAAACCCGCGATATGAGATTATTATTGAGGGGAGTAATGACGGCAAGACATGGCTCGTATATGAATTTAAGTATAAGCCAGGAGATATAGAGCGCGCGCCGCCCATGGTTGCACCGCACCAACCGCGCCTTGACTGGCAGATGTGGTTTGCAGCTTTGAGCAATTATCAAAACCATCCCTGGTTTGGGCATTTTCTCCCGCGCCTTCTTCAAGGCTCTCCAGATGTACTAAAACTATTAGAATATAACCCATTTCCTAATGCGCCGCCGCGGTTTATTCGCGCTCTTATATATGAGTATGGGTTTACTGACCTAATTACAAAACAAGCAACAGACGCATGGTGGAAACGAGAACTACAAGGACAATATTTCCCCACCATATCACTTTATCCAGATGACCAAACAGTTTCTAATGGAGGCTGACAGAAACATGATATGCTTTTCAATATGGATAAAAAAGACATTAAAATCTTTCAAAATACGGTTTATCAGTATTATAAAAATCATGGTAGAACGTTGCCGTGGAGGCAGACACGCAATCCATACCATATTTTTATTTCAGAAATAATGCTCCAGCAAACACAGGTATCGCGCGTTTGTGAAAAATATCCGCTCTTTATATTTGCGTTCCCTAATTTTACTTCACTTGCTCGCGCTCCTTTGAGACGCATCATGAAGGTATGGCAAGGTATGGGGTATAACAGGAGAGCTCTCATGCTTAAAAAAACTGCGAGTGTAGTGATGAATAAATTTAATGGTAAACTTCCCGCATCTATTAAAGACCTTATCACACTGCCGGGAGTGGGGGAGACAACTGCTGGCGCAATTGCTGCATTTGCCTTTAATAAACCAGTTGTTTTTATTGAAACAAATATTAGAAGTGTATTCATTCACTTCTTTTTTAATAGAAGAAAAGGTGTGAAAGATAGCGAATTGCTCCCTCTCGTAGAGCAAACATTAGATAGATTAAATCCACGAGAGTGGTACTATGCGCTTATGGATTATGGTGCTATGCTTAAAAAAATATACACAAACCCAAGCAGGACGAGCGCGCATTATCTCAAGCAAGCGCCGTTTCAAGGATCAGATAGACAAATCCGGGGAATGATTATCAAAGTACTTGTTGTAAAACCATTAACTGAAAATGAATTAACGCATAAAATTAATAAAGATTCAAAACAAATTAAAAAAAATCTCCTCAATCTTTGTAAAGAGGGATTAATTAAAAAAGTAGGGGAGCGGTATCAGGTAGCATAAGTTTCGGGAGACGTAATCTTCGCACCATAATAATAAAAGAAACTCCATAAGGAGTTTCTTCCGGATCTTTTTATAAACCCGTAGTTTACATAGTAAACTCTATTTTTGGTAACGAGAGTATTATAATTATAGCATATAAAAATATTTTGTCAATTCTGGCCCTGTGGATAACTTTATTTTACTGAAAAGCCCCAGTGGACCCGGCGGGAGTTGCACCCGCTACTCTCGTTACCAAACCGAGTGTTTTACTCTATAATACTACGGGCCCTGAACTGGGGCTGAGATTATTATACCAAATGTAGTTAAATGAGCAATCTTTATTTTTTTATATATAAAAAATGCAGGGCGCGAAAGCGCGCCCTGGGGGCATAATCTCCATGGGTACACTGATCGAACATACGAACCCATGGGTCCATAAATAGTGATCCCGGGCAGAGTATCTACCCCTTAAGGATCTCCGGACGAGTCTACCCGCCCTTCAAGATCCCCGAGCGAGATTTCCCACTCCTCAGGATCATCATTAAAGAACTGGTGCCCGTGGAGACCTCTTTCTCCCTCGCAACGGCGAAGGACGCCGGGGCTTTGATATAAAAGGCGTAGCTCATGAGGAGATCTCATGTCCCGCGCAATGAGGCAGGACCACATGACTATTATATATTATACCACACACACAAAAAAAGTCAATACTCGTTTCTGTGGATAAATTCTTTCTGTCATCCCTCGCTTAACAAAATACGTCTCCCGGAGACGTATTTCAGATTAATAATGTAAAAACAAAGCAGGGTCGGCCGCTAAAGCCGATACCCTGTCTGCCGTAATCACCATGTGTAGAACCACATGGCTACAGTCCTCCTCGTGAGGAACTTCGAAGTGAAGTTCTCTTGAAAGGATGAGAAAAGAACGGGCCCCTGGCGGGATCTCTCCAGGTTCTAACCTGGCGCCAGGTCAGGTCTAATACGGCGACCAGCCGAAAGGGGTATATTGTCGTAGTGAGATCCAGGGAAGACGGCTTGCCCAAGCAAAGCGGTTTTCCTACGTACGACTATTATATATTATACCACACACACAAAAAAAGTCAATACTCGTTTCTGTGGATAACTTTTTTTCATTCGGCAAGTCTCTCCTATCATTCCGAGCGAGCTGTAGGCGAGCGAGGAATCTCAACACTTTTCAAAAGTAAGAATATTTGGTATAATTTTATATATGCGGTTTAAAAATCGAGTTGAAGCTGGTAAAAAGTTAGCACAGAAGCTTGCTAACTATCCCTCTTCTTAAAAAAATATTTAAGTAATTAAATTAAAGCATATGCTTAGTAATCATGTTTACAATCTTTTGGTGCAAATGACTGAAGAACATAAGAGCCACTGGCGGATAAAGGATATATACAAGAAAGATGCACAAGGCTGTAGTGAGTGTCTTACGTTCTGGGAAAAATTAGAAAGAGATAAGGAGGATCACTGTAAAGAACTCGAGGGCCTTATTAAAAAGCACTTGAGTTAAGATGGATGTATGCTGTGAAGAAAGCGGGGACATCATATGAAAAAACTATTCATTTTTATTTTAATATTCCTTGTCATAGGTATTATATATCTTTATTATGTACGAGGAGTAGGTATCACGCCAGAAATAAGAGAACCACAGATAATCGAGCAAGGCGTTGAAGTAAAAAGATATGCCTGGTATACAAAGACTGCAATGCCTACCCCTCGAACAGAAGTAACCGCAGCTGTAGTGAATAATAGAATTTATGTAGTCGGTGGATTTGATGGCTTTGGGAGAACGGTAGCTACTGTTGAGGCGTATAATCCCACAACTGATTCATGGAGCACAATGCCAGAGTTACCAGAAGGACGCCACCACGCCGCGGCAGTTTCTCTAGGAAACAAGTTGTATGTGATTGGCGGATTTTCAGGCATTACTTTTAAACCAAAAGCTGATGTCTTTGAATTTGATACGATACGTCGCAGCTGGAGTAAAAAAGCTCCCTTATCAACTGCCCGAGGAGCACTTGTTGCAGTGGTTATAAATGATAAAATTTTTGCCATAGGTGGCGTAGGGCCGGATGGACTAAGCAGCGAACTTGAAATATATAATCCTGCAACTGATACCTGGGAGACGAGAACCAGTGCTGAGGTAAAACGGGATCACCTGGCTGCAGCCCCAATTGGCGGCCTGCTCTATGTTGCTGGAGGCAGAGAACAATCGTTGTCTAAAAATTTAGCGATTTTGGAAATCTACGATCCAAAAACCGATAGATGGAGTAGGGGACCATCCATGCCAACTGCCCGTGGAGGTGTTGCTGGTGCTGCATTCAATGACGTATTTGTAGTTGTAGGCGGAGAAAAACCAACTGCAACATTTGATGCTGTTGAAGCATTTGATCCAAAAAAGGTTGAATGGCTCACGTTGCCCAAGCTTCCCACACCTCGCCATGGACTTGCTGCAGTTGCTCTTGATAACAAACTGTACGTTATTGGAGGAGGCAAACGGCCAGGTCTTTCGGTTTCAGGGAGCAATGAGATGTTGGAAGTAGAGACTATAGTAATTCCTAAATAATTAGCCAAAAGTTTTTGTTTATGAAACTTAAAGGAAAACGCATTGCGATTTTTGCTGAAGATCTGTATCAGGAACTTGAATTGTGATTTCCATATTATCGTCTAAGAGAAGAGGGTGCAGAGGTAAAAGTTATTGGTTCGGGAACACGCCAGACCTATAAAGGAAAATATGGCTATCCCGTAGCGGTTGATGCTGGAATTAGTGAAGTTGATGTTAAAGATTTTGATGCAGTTGTTATCCCAGGTGGCTTTGCGCCTGACTACATGCGCCGCACCCCTCAAATGGTTTCATTTATAAAAGATATGTATGATGCCGGAAAGGTTATTGCCGCCATTTGTCATGGAGTTTGGATTCCTGCCTCTGCCGGTATTCTGAAAGGAAAAACTGCGACTTGTTTTTCTGCGATTAAAGATGACATCAAAAATGCCGGAGCAAACTATGTTGATAAAGAAGTGGTGCGTGATGGAACCGTCATTACTTCCCGCAAACCAGACGATCTGCCCGCATTTTGTTTAGAAATTATTTCTGCACTATCTTAACGTATGGGAACAAAAATAAAAGTAAATCAGTCAAGCGAAGGCATGGAAAAAAACTCCAGCGCAGACATCGACACCGAAAGAAAAAGGAGGAACCTGACTTCGTCAGAACCTTGACCCTTCACCCAGCGGTGTCCAAAATGCTTTTGCATTTTTGAAAAGAAATACACCGCTGATGGACTGGGTGAGGGACGAAGTTTAAAATGTAGATTATATTATTTGCCAAACTTTAAAGTATAAAATAATCGGGGGTCGGCCAACGGTAAGCCAGATGCCTCTGAAGCATCGAATCCAGGTTCGAATCCTGGCCCCCGAGCCAAGTAATCTTGTGAAACCGACCCGTTTCCGTCAGGAAATACAAAAAAACATAGAGATTTTGTTTCTATGTTTTTTTATTTGACTTTTAAGTATAATTTTGTATAATATCAATAGTGTTGATAAAGATTACCTGTATAATTAGTATAGTAAAACTTTACTATAATGTCAAGAAAGATATCCACAATAGGAAAGAATATTAAGAAATATCGAGCTAAGTTAGGTATTTCGCAAGACAAACTCTCAAAACTTGCAGAGATAACTTTGCATACGATTACTAAAATTGAGTCTGGTGCTACGCTAGATCCAAGAGTCGAAACCGTCAAAAAAATCGCTGATGCTTTAGGCGTCAGTGTTGATGATTTATTAAAAAAATAAAAGTGATTATGTCAAATAATAATTCTACAAAAAATGAAATGTCGCCAATAACTCTTTTTGTAAAAGGGGTTGGCCATTACTTTATGGAATTTCTAGAAACAGATTTCCATAAGCGGCGGCTGCCACGTCGTAGTATCAAGCTTCACAACGAAAAAGGGTTATTAACTGGGGTGAATCTTAACAAATATCCAACATTCTATAAAACAGGATACAAACTTGTTAATAGTTCCTTTAACAATGGCATACTCAGTTTAATCCAAAAAGGAGTTTATAAAGCGGACATACCTAAATCCTTACTCGATTTAATAAAAAAACTAATAAACAAAGTATCAGAAAAAGACGTTCTGAATTTAGTTAAAGAAATTAATGAATCAACCAAGCAATCAGCCGTAAAATATAAGGATGACTATTTACAAGCTTTCAACTCTGTTATGACAGAGGTAGAGTCTGTATTCAAGAAGCACATTGTTTTTGATTTGGTTAGAAGTATTGAAAAACCACTTCAGAACAACAAGCTTGCTGATGAGAACGCAATATTTCAGATAGAAGAAGAACTTTCCAGCATACTCACTAAAAAAGTTGAAGACGCTGTATCTGAATCACTTAAGTTAATTTTAAGCGGCGAAAAAGCAAACACAAAAAAGATTCTTAGTAGCGTTTTGGATATAGAAGACCTCCGAAATAGCTTGAGTAAATTTTTTGATATGTTTAAGGTATCCGACCTATTTAACGATCTCCACGAACTGTATCAAAATTTTAAAATAGAAGACAAACAGGAATTTTACTTTTATTTCTACGATATCAGCTATCGAAAAAATAAGTACCCAATTTTTTACATACCTTTTTCTATTGAAAGAAAAAGTGACGAATTCTTTATTGCATTCGACTCGCAGATTTATATCAACAAGAAGGCTCTTGCATATATTGTTCAAGAATATAATCTCGAGCGCGGAAAGAAGGGTGCTTTAGAAACCATATCAGACAGAATCATCTATCTTGCAGATCATGAGAAAGACCTATCTCTTGTTTTACAAGAGACTCTTGCAGAAATTATCAACTTCTTTGAGTTTGATAATAAAATTGAAGTCGCGAAGCCAGATATTCAAACAAGTAAAAATCTATATGTAACAGTAAGCACAAATATTTATATTGCCCTTTTTGATAAATCAGACGAAGCTCTCTTAAACGATTACGAGGACATACTGAATGCGACAGCGGACAGCCGCCTAATGGAAGGCTTCCAAAAACTCGTAGATGATTTTATTTATAAAAACCCTGAATCCGTTGCAAAACCAATTAGGGACGAATGGGATGAGAAAGAAGTGGACGAAAAATTGGTCTACAAAAGTCCGATACCCCTAAATAGTGAACAACAGCAAATCTTATCTGCTATCAATAACGAGAAATGTAAATATATACTTGTTGAAGGACCTCCGGGAACGGGTAAAAGTCATACAATCACGGCTGTTGTATTTGATACGATTCTCAAAGATAAGTCCGTTTTAGTGCTTTCAGATAAAAAGGAAGCTTTAGATGTAGTCGAGAAGAACATCGTTAATACTCTAAATAAGGTTCGCATAGATGAGAAATTTCAGAATCCCATTCTTAGACTTGGTAAAACTGGCAATACCTATAACCAACTCTTAGCCCAATCATCAATTGATGGGATAACTGAGCAGTTCCGTGCAGTGAGAAGCAAGTTTCCTGATCTCGGTGAACATATAGACACCTCAATAAAGGCGTTAAGGGGGGGGATTGAAGGACAGATAGATGCTTATAAACATATTTCTCTTGCGGACATAAATGAATTTGCTTCGATGAAAAGCCATTTTGACGAACAGGGACTCTGCGTTGATATCGATGAGGCGAAAAAAAACCACGACTCTGTAGAAGAACTCACAAAGATTAGATCTATTCTTTTAAACCTAAAAGAAAGAATTCAGTCCAACGAAAGGGTGTCTTTTAACTTTGACTTCAAGAGAGATCTAAATACAGAAAACTCTGAAAATTTGGAGAAAGCGATTTCTGCCTTAGAAGATATAGATAGACTTACTACAGAAAATAGTGAACTTTTAGATAACGAATCTTTGGAAATGTATTTTAGTCTAGTCAGAAAGAATAAAACCGGAGTTAAAAAAATAGTTAATTATTCGCATAGTATTTCAGAAATGGCCGATGTTATTCGAAAGAATAAGGTATATGCTAATTTACTGGGCTTGAGTGCCGAAGAACTGGATAATCTATCTACAATAAAAGAAATTGTGAGATACACGCTGACGCTCAAAGAGATTTTGGGGAAAGTTGAGTATTTTGTGAAAGGTAATTTACCACTTCTGGATTTTTTCAAGGAGTCATATAGAGAAGATATAGAAAATCTTGAGGATTATATTAGTTCTGCAAAAAATTTAAAGAGTGGAGTATTTGGTTATTTGGGTAAAAAGAAAAAACTAGAACCATTAAATCAAGACTTTAGAAAAAAGTTTAGCTTCTCGAAACTTGACAACCCACACAAAAATTTGAAAGAGCTTGAGATAATTTTTGGTATCTATAAATATATACTCGAAGTACAAACAGAAGCCAAATATTTTAATGATGTAGATTTTATTCATCTTATTACTACTCTCTTGAAGAATAAAAAAGCTTTCTTTTCAAACGAACAACTAGGAAAACTTCAATTATTAGCCGAAAAGAATTCAAAAAAAGAATCAATTATTAACGATTTCACAGACGGCAAAGTAAACATCTCAACCCTTAACGATCTTAACGACATTTCAGTCGTTGCAGAAATTAACTTCCTCTACGATGAGCTTATTAGTCTTTTAATTACTGAAAGAGATATCGTTGATCCTAATATTGATTTGAAGAAAAACAGAAGTATTGATGTGCTCCTTCAAAAAGGTAATCTTCCTCGTTTAATTAGGGAATTAAGTTCTTGTAAGGAATATATCGACACTCTCTTAGAGATTAACAATGATATTGCTTACCTAAAAGAATCTTCAGAGAAACACAAATCCACTTTTGCCGTTGTTGGCATTAAAAATAATGTATTTAACTCTTTGTACGAAAACAGATTAACTGAAATATCCGATCTTGAGTTCGAAAGACTAACTCGCTATATAAAACTCTATCAAAAACTAAATGACGAATTTAGTGAAATTAAAGATTTGAGTTACGGAAAGCGTATCAGACAGATTGAGAATATCGTAACAATGAAGATGACTTATCTTATGGATGAAAGGTTCATCAATTTCACTGATACTTACAAAAACGATGCTAGAGCACTCAAGCAAGTAATAAAATCGAAAAAGAAATTTCCGAAGGAACAATTTTTAAAATTAAAGAATGCATTTCCGTGTATTTTAGCCGGTATTAGAGATTATGCTGAATATATACCGTTAGAGCCAGAAATTTTTGATTTGGTTATTATTGATGAAGCTTCTCAA
>JALLOP010000024.1 GCA_027718005.1 Patescibacteria group bacterium AH-259-L07
CAAAGATGTCACTTCAAGGTTCTGCGAAGCAGGTTCTTACTTTTTAGGTTTTGTTTTGTGTTTGCGACGAGTTGTTTCTGGTTTTATGTGAACAAATTTTTTTAATCGTAGTTTGCCAGTAAAATTTGGCGCTTTTTTTTGAGAAAAATAAACTGCGCCCGCAGCTATTGCATACAGGGTATCATCAGAGCCGCGGCGGACATTGTCTCCTGGGTGAAATTTGGTGCCGCGTTGCCGAACAATAATCATGCCGGACTGAACTACTTGTCCGCCATATCTTTTAACTCCTAATCGTTGTCCTTTTGAATCACGCCCTAAAGCGGTAGATCCACCTGCTTTCTTGTGTGCCATAATACAGATGATAAATGATTATTGATTAATATTGTACTATATATAGAAATATATGTCAAATTTTTTATTGGGTGTTGTCGTGGATACGTTAATATAAATTACAAAATCCGCTTACTTCAGCGGATTTTAATTTATATTATTCCCGAACAGGCTTGTCAAAGTATTTTAAAACTTCTTTTTTTGTTTCTAATTTTTCTTTAATCATTTTAGAAAATGCTTATTATTTCATCCGCATTTTTTCTACGTCTTTAATGCGGTGGAAGTATTCTTCTTCTAAGTTAAGATTGAGCCGATTCGCGAGCATAAGAGCAAAAATAAACAAATCAGGTGCTCTTCGGTTTTTAATTTCTTTAAGAATGACGTTGGCATTATCATGCTCCTGATGATCGAGCTTGTCAAAGTAATCTGCCAAGCGGCCGGCAATTTTGGCAGCATGGAATGCGATGTGTCTGATTTGATGATTGTTTTCCATTTGAAAAATATCATCATGAAACATCTGGTCATGTTCATACTGGAATTGCTGAAGCGCTGTCACATTATTTTCTGTTGGTCGAGGTGTATATTCTTTTTTCATAAAGCTTGGATACAAATATTACTCCTTTCAAGCTTCAAGGTTCTTGAACGAAGTGAAAGGTTCTTATATTTTTAGTTTTAAGATTTTGGTGCACTATATTGAAAATAGTTCGAACTTATTTCGCCGCCTGCGGCGGCGAGCAAGCCCCCAAAATTAAACGGCTTCGCTGCGATCTTTGACAATTTCAAGTTTTTCTTTGATGGTAACACTCGTTTCAGCGTAGAGGAAAGGTTCTCTTATGGTAAGGTCTGACATATTTTCAGCCAACGACCATGAATATCTGTCGCTCCGCCTACGCGGGTATTTTGACTACCCTCACTATCACTAATCCAGCTTTCCTGACCGTCGCGCACATGCATCGTATCAAAACCCAGACACTGCTCTTGGCACCCAGTTGCAATACCGCATGTCGTTGTCCGGTCCGCACATTCATCAAAAATCCACTTCCACCAAGCATCGAGTTTATTTTTACACTTTGCTTGTGTGCCTGTGAAGGTATCTTGGCAGGCAAGGCACTCCTTTGTCGCCCTCGGCGCATACGGTAGCCCCGCTTGGGTTTGACCGCCACATCCCTTAGGTTGAGGAACCCCGCCACCCTCCATGCACGTCTCCATAGGTGCCAGAATACATACCCCAGCGACACAGCAGTACGACCAGAGCATTACATCTGTCTTCCACCAATAAGAATCAGTTGCATACTGTTTCTGTTTGTACAGTCGTCCCAAAAAATCATCCATATATACATAATCATCAAGACTGGCAGATATGCTCGGTTCCGCTGGACCGGGTCTCTCTTCCGCTGGTACAGGCTCTTCTTCTGTTGGTGTAGGCTGCTCCTCCCCAATAACCTGAAGGAATATTTCCGATACACCTCCGCTTGTGAGATCCTCTGCCTTCACGGCCCAGGTTCCAACCATAGTAAAGGGTGGGATGGTACCTTGAAAGTTCCCGTTCCCATCGGCTTTCAAGAAAAAGGTATCGCAATTTCCAGTAGGACCACAAAGACTCTTTTTGAATGTCTCATTAGGAGTGAGGTTTGAAATTTGAACCGCGAGGATTGCTCCAATTATGACACTTGAGGAATCTAAAATTATCTCGGGCTTCGGTACCTCCCTTACCGCTAAAAGATTGGACGAAAACTGATTAAGTGATGCGAGAGCGATCGCAGGGCTCTTCAGAGGAGGTTTGAGAGAAACACCTAAAGAGTCCCCCGTCTGTAGGATGGTAGTAATTTTTTGTTCTAAGAGATCGAGGATACCAAGTACTTCTTGAGGAAGATCACCTGCTTGGCTGGTGCGCAGTGCTCGAATGGTGGATCGGAGCGATTGGACTTGGTCGAGCGCAGCGCGCAAGTCCTTTTCAAGAACTGCTTGGTCCTGCACCTGACCAGTGGCAAGAATCTCCTTTACATCAACTTTAAGTCTGGCAAGGGGGCTGTCTGGCGCGGTCGCCTCCTCAAGGGCCTTTCCAAATCCATGGAGGCCGAAGGCTTTGATCTCCTCTCCATTTTTCCCTTTCCAAATCCAGCTCGTTGCCATAAGCCGTCGTGCACCGCTCAGCAGTTGGAGTGTAACTCGTTCTTCTGGAAGGAACGTGCCTTTAAGCCGTATCTCGACACTCCCATTGCCTTCTATCACAAGGGGGGGATCAGTTTCGAGAATCCAGGCAGGTTCATTGAGTTGGAGAGAGAGTTCAGACGCTTCGGTGGTAAGAAAATTCGTAAACCAAAACTTTTTCTCAGCATAAGCACTGTTCTCATAGATGAATGTTGCAAGCTGCCCAGTGGCAGCGCCTGGCAGTGTCGGGGTAGTTGTTGGTTTACCTTTTTGAAAATTCTGGAGCACAAATAATAAACCTCCACCAATAAGAATAGCTAATAAAATTCCAATGACGATTTTATTTTGAAAAATATTCATATCTTCTCCTTGTTTACTAATAATCGTATCTTTCTTTTATTTTTTTTTATTGATGTGTTTCGAATCAATATTTTTTTACTGATTCTTTGACTTTTTCTTGGTGGTGCAGTATATTGAAAATAGTTCGAACTTATTTCGCCGCCGCCGGGGGCGGGATTCGAACCCGCACGGGCTTGCGCCCACGTGGTTTTAATTAGACTTTTGAGTAAATCTTTTGGTTCAAGTGCCAGCCAACTTTTGATGGATAGTTAACTTTTTTATAATGGCGTCTTTTCACCGATTCCCATTTTTTAAATATTTGATATTTGCGTTCAAGATATAATTCCGGATTATTTCCATACATAAATTGATATAACTTTTCACAGTCGTTGATATAGAAGTCTATATAAAAGAGTGGCATATGCCTACCGTTCCTTTTATCATTACTTTGATGGATTGTTTTGGTTGGAATATTTAAATTTTCACAGAGTCGATTATTTAAGCCAGTAATAAATAGGAGAC
Source organism: Patescibacteria group bacterium AH-259-L07 (assembly GCA_027718005.1). Classification (GTDB taxonomy): domain Bacteria; phylum Patescibacteriota; class Patescibacteriia; order UBA2591; family UBA6264; genus JALLOO01. The sequence continues at coordinate 3,343 of JALLOP010000024.1, forward strand.
TTGCGCTTATAAACGAAGCCTTTATTTGCGAGGTTCCATTAACTGTATAGATATATACAGATCCATCACCATCAAAAAATCCTCTTACAAAATCCGGGAGGAATTTATGAGGAACGTCGATCGACCCTATTCTTGCTGTTTTTCTTGGGCATATTCCGAGTCCTATTAAATCGCTATAGACATTCTCATTATCAATCTGAAGCTGGTAAGCATCGTTTTTGCCGGTGTAACCACTGCGTTTCGAATATATTTTATGTTGAGCTGATAAAGTATTTTTTATTTTTGTTAGATGAGGAAGGTCTTTACTGGTAATACAAAAGAAATAACGTGGCTTTTTTCTGTCTTTTGGAGTACATGAGTATATGCAGCCGTCGGCAACAATATAACCCAAAACATAGCTCATATTATACGACCAGTGTTTAAAAAAGTCTTGGTTGATATTTTTTGTAGGTATTCTTCCCATAAGTTTAGAATAAAGGTGCCGGGGGCGGGATTCGAACCCGCACGGGCTTACGCCCAATGGATTTTAAGTCCATATTGTCTCCCTAGTTCCAACACCCCGGCCTAATTTATTTAATATTAGCACAAATCTCCTCAAAAGTCAATTTGACAAAAGCATTAAAATATGCTAAATTAAGAATAGTTTTGAAATACATTTAAGGAGGACTGATTAATGAAAGAGATCTCAAGTATTTGGACACGAGTGATGGAAATTGCCCAAATCGTGGCCGAGCATTCAAACGGGAGAATCGTTATGGTTTTTAATAAACATGATTATTTAGAAGGACCGAATCCGGAAGCTGGTCATTTTCTCAAACTCGACGGAATCCGTTTCGGGCCTCGTGATCGTGATATTGAAGCATATGGCATGCTTGCTGGTGAGATTGGTTGGCAGCAAACACTTTCAGATTTTGTAGATGAGATAATTGTACCGCTGGTAGATCTTGGCTTTATGAAAAGCTGTAAAGCAGCTGCGAAAAAACTCCACCCCTTAGGCCGCGAGATTTATCCCATTGAGCAGCACTATAACTGGGATAAATTTTTCAAAGGCATGATTGACCCTGTTAAATACCCAACACTCAATACCGCTTGAGTGTTGGGTAAAAATCAAAGATTTTTATTTAACAGGGTTTAGCTCTCAAATCCTTTTGGTTCAGTCCGAAAGGATTTTTGATGCGCGGGCCTTGACAAAATTTTGAAATATGCTATAGTTATACGGTGATCTGGTAATATACCAGAATTTTCAAAAAGCACCTTACCATCAAATAAGGGAGGAAACAAAATGCCGCACCTTATACTAATAGTTCTCGCTCTGGCAGTAGTTGTATACTGGTTGAGTAAACACGTTGTTGCAAAGGGTCCAGACAGAAACATTTCAGGCCTTCATAAGAAAAAAATCTCCGAGCTTGAGCGGGAAAAAGCTGAGCTCGAAGATGTGAAGAATGAAATAGACGTAACCAAGGAGTTAAAAAGGATTGATGAAGAGCTTGCCAAGCATCATGCTGAACTGGAGCAGGCAGAAGAGGCCCGCAAGCAGGCAGAAGAGGCCCGCAAGAGTCCATCTGAGGGAACAGAAGATGCGGATCAAGGAAACTCAGACTAACAGCAAATTAAGCTGTTTTGGGAAGTCATCTTTTGTGGCTTCCCATTTTTAATAATATTAAAGTCTGTATCTAAAAAATCTAAGACATCAATTCAAATTTTTTCTATGGGTCTTGAAATTTTAAAATTGTTTGGTATAATCTTTATAAGCAAGTTTATATGGGCATATCAAACTTAGATATAACAATTATTTTTATTTATATAGGCGCAATGCTCGGATTGGGCATTTTTCTTTTTAAAAAAGAGAATACAGAGGCATTTTTTATAAATAACAGAAAAACAAAGACCGCTCTTCTTTTATTTACCACACTTTCTACAAGTATTGGCGCCGGAACTGTTTTGGGAATGGCCAGCGCCGCATATAGTACTGGCATTTCTTTAGGACTTCTTTTCGCCATTGCTACTCTTATTGGATGGATAGTTATTGTTTTAGTTTCATCAAAAATAAAGACATGGGGGGACAGAACAAAAGCTTTTACGCTTGGTGATTTTTTTAAATCAAGATATTCAAATGATACCAAGATTGTTGGCAGTGGGGTTATTCTTGTTTCAACATTAGTTTTTACGTCTATTCAGTTTGTAGGTTTTGCGCGGTTGGCTGAAGTTATAGGAGGAGTAAATTTTGAATTCTCGCTTATTATAGCGGCTATTATCACCATAATCTATACAGTTTTAGCTGGGCTTAAGGGCGATTTTTATACTGACGCCATACAATTTTTTGTAATGTTCCCGGTATTTATTTTTTTGTTTGTCATATCTTTTTCAAAAGTAGGATTAGGAGAGCTATTTACAAGTATTCCAAAAGAATTCCTTAGTCCGTTTAACTATAACGGCGCAGTATTCTTTTTTGCGGGTATTTTGTTTGGAATACCGTTTTTACTTGTTAGCATGGATGTGTGGCAGCGTATTTTGGCCGCGGCAGATAAAAAAACCGCTCACACGGCATTTTTCTGGGGCGGTATTTTAAATGTTATATTTATTGCCGCATCTGTTTTATTAGGCATTCTTGCTTTTTATTTTTTCCCAGGGGGAGAAGGTGATGCGGCACTATTTGTTTTAATGAAAAATTTTTTACCAAACGGTATTCTTGGCCTTGGTTTTGCCAGTGTTTTAGCTATTCTAATGTCTTCTATTGACAGCAGTATTATGGTTGGATCTGCTACCCTTACAAAAGATTTTTATCTTTATAAATATCCTGACTCGAGCGAGAAAAAAAAGCTTTTCGTCGGCAGGATGAGCGCTTTGATTTTTGGTTTAACGGCGTTTATTATTGCATTGAGTTTCCGAAGCATAGTTCATCTTATTGTCATTGGCGCACAAACACTTATTATACTTGCTCCGGCAATTCTTGGTGGACTTTTGTGGAAACGATCAAATGAAAAAGCGGCTTTCTGGAGCATTTTGCTTGGGTTTACAGCTACAATAGCAACAATGCCATTCTCTCTTAATATGGCATTTATCCCTGGTGTTCTGACAAGCATTATTATTTTCCTTGCTTTAACGTTTAAAAAGACGGAAAAGCTTTCCCCTTGACAAAACACAAGTTTATGCTATAATATATAATGTTGATGCAAGGTGCATTAACAATGGTTCATTTTAACCCGATGAGTCTTGCTCGAGCATAATGCTCTTGTGAGATATGTCGTAAAAAAAGGAGATGCGTCATGAAGAACGATGTGTCTTTGGGATTAGCCCATGAAGCAGAGGTAACGCTTCGAAAATGCGGTGCAACGTCACGGAGATTCTGGGATAAAATTGCCAAGGATCTTAAACTTGCTCGGCAGGTCGTTGATCTTGTTCAAACTGAACTCGTTACTTTCGGAATAACGGTTGATTACAGTCGTTCATTTAACGATATGCTTAAAGCAGCCCGTATCTCGTCTCCCGGCAATGGGATTTCAAAAGAGCACTTCCCAATTAAAGGGAGAGGAAGACATGACCTTTCTATTACTCTTTTCAATTTCTGTCGGGGAGTAGAGCAAGATGAGGTCATAGCTGAAATGGATAGACGGGGATACCGTCCGGCAAGAATCGAAGAACTTCTTGCGTTCGCCGAAAAATGCGACTCCTCTAATATGGAGTATTGGATGATCAATCGTGCAGTCATTGCTCTTTGTCCTAATTGCAATGGTAGTGTGCCCTTTTTTCAGATTAATGATTCGATTCCATACCTTGGAGCTTGCTCATACTATGGTTCATACTCCACCGCAATGTGGTTTGCCGCGATCGAAAAACCGGAACTCAAATCTTTGGTTCCTTAAGTTCTCAGCCTTTGTTTGCTCATGCGAACAAAGGCTTTGATTTTTATAGTATCCCCTTGAAATTTTAAAATTATGTGGTATACTGTTTATAAATGTTGTTGCCGGGATAGCTTAATGGCAAAGCAGGGGTTTTGTAAACCTCGGATGGGGGTTCGATTCCTCTTCCCGGCTTTTTACTAATGATCAATAATAAATTATTCATTTTATGTGGCCAGTAAATTTAGTGAAAATGGAGTGTAGTGAATGCCATCGCATTAATTACTACACACGTAAAAATAAAAAAACAATTAAGGACCGCTTGGAACTTAAAAAATTTTGTAAATTTTGCAAAAAGCACGTTTTACACAAAGAAACAAAGTGACGCTGAAGGCGTCATCCCGAGGAGCAGAGCGACGAGGGATCTCACTTATTTATAATGGGAGTGTAGTTAAGTGGTATAATGTTTGACTCCAAATCAAACGTCCGGGGTTCGATTCCCTGCACTCCCGTTTAAAAAATTTTTTATTTTAACGACAATACTTTATGCCAGACAAAGATTACTACGACATTTTAGGGGTTGATAAAAATGCCTCTGAGCAAGAAATTAAATCAGCGTTTCGTAAGTTAGCGCAAAAATACCATCCGGATAAAGGTGGTGGTGATGCGGACAAGTTTAAAGAGGTGAACGGAGCATATCAAACATTGTCTAATTCTCAAAAGCGAAAATTATACGATCAGTATGGCCCAGAGTTTGAGCAGGCGCAGGCACGTGGTGGTTTTTCTGGGTTTGAGAATTTTGGCGACTGGGCAACGTGGGCTGAAGCAATGCGTGGTCAGGGTGCTCGCGTTGATTTTGAAGATGCTGGATTTGGTGATTTAGGTGATATCTTTTCTGATTTTTTTGGATTTGGACGAAGAGGTGCGCGACGAGTGCACAGGGGCCGAAATATTTCTGTTGAGTTGGCAATTGATTTTCGAGAAGCTGTTTTTGGCGCGGAAAAACATATTTCTTTAGATCGATATATTCAATGTGAAAATTGTAATGGCCAGGGAGCCGATCCCAAAAGTAAAATTATTACGTGTAAAGCATGTGATGGCCGTGGTCAAGTTACCCAATCTCGGCAAACATTTTTTGGCAGTTTTCAGACTTCCTCAGTTTGTCAAGAATGTGAAGGTCAGGGTAAGATCCCAGAGAAAAAGTGTAGTGCCTGCGGTGGGACAGGCAGAGTACAAAAAAGTTCACGTATAAAAGTAAAAATCCCTGCAGGTATTAATTCTGGTCAGTCAATACGAATCAATGGTCAAGGTGAAGCAGGCTGGCGCGGTGTATCCCCAGGCGATTTATATGTTACAGTATTAGTGCGTAAAGACCCTGAATTTAGGCGTGATGGTAATACCATTTTATATGAGCAGGAAATCCCTATTTCTGTTGCCGTATTAGGGGGCACGATAAGGGTCAAAACACTTGAAAGAAGCGTTAAGCTTAAAATCCCTGCAGGTACGCCGTCAGGGCAGAAGTTTCGCCTTCGATCTAAGGGCGTTCCGTATTTATCACCATCAGGTGTTTCGCGCGGCAGAGGTGATCAAATCGTAACTGTATCAATTAATATTCCCAAACGCTTAAGCAAAAAACAAAAGGAATTATTTAAAAAATTACACGAACAGGATTTGTAAGAACCTGCTCACTGCGTTCGCAGAACCTTGAAGTCTGTAAGGAACGATATTTGTATCCAGACTTTAGTTAAGAGAATTTGGGAAAATAAGGGGACCTTGTTTCCTGCGCTCGCTCGGAAAAGTAAAATTGCATTTTACTTTTCACTTGCTCGCTTGAAAATAGTGCTGTTGAGTGCTATTTTTTTCATATTTTAGCTTGACTTTTTGAAAAAAATATGTTATAATTTCTAGAGGTGAATAATAATAAAAAATATATTTTTTATTTGTGAAGCTCGAAGAAATTTCAAGGTTCTTGAACGAAGTGAAAGGTTCTTATATATAGTATGTTATCGGAAATATCTAAAAGTGAAATTTTTGACAAAATTTCTTTAATAATTTGGATAATTAATTATCAACTTATTAATTAACTGATTAAATTTATGACTATTGAAAAAGAACCACAAGGAGAGCCTACTCCTGAAAAGACAAAAATCACGCCACTTCGGCTTGAAATGGCGGCTAACACACATTTGGAGGGCACTAATATGCTCGAAGTACTGAACAGAATTAAACTTGGTACTGATGAAGAGGGTAATATTAAGGAACACGTCGTTCGCAGTATTAAAACAATGTTGCGTAAAGCAGTAGAAATGACTCCAGATGAAGTAGCAAAGGGAAAATTTCAGAAAATGCTGGATTTCATGGAAGAATATTAATTATCCAAATTAAAATTTTGCTATCGCAAAATACTTTTAGATACATCCGATAAATAATAGCATTATTATGACTGAATTTTTACGTATTTTTGCCAATATTTTTATTCCTGTTTTTTACTATATTTACTTGTTTTTTGAACAAACATGGTGGTTTTTTCTTTTTATTATCTTAATGATAATTTTTCGTTCTACGTGGTTGTATTGGCGTCAGTTGCGCTACAAACAGGCAAAAGAGTATGTATTATTAGAATTGCAAATACCACGGGAGATTAATAAGAATCCGCGCGGTATGGAGCAGGTGTTAAAAGCATTATGGGGGCTGCGCAACTGGGCGGAAGATGTTGGTGAAAAATATTTAAAAGGAGAAATTACGCGATGGTTCTCGCTTGAGATGGTAAGTTTTGGCGGCGAGATCCATTTTTATATCCGCGCATACAAAAGGCAAAAAGAATTAGTACGAGCAGCAATTCTTTCATACTACCCTGATGTAGAGGTTGTTGAAGTAGAAGACTATATGGATGCACTGCCCAAAGATCGTGCTGATCTTCGACAAAAAGGGCTTGATATATGGGGGAGTGAAATTATTTTGACAAAACCAGAAGCATATCCCATTAAAATGTATGCGGAGTTTGAAGACAAAGAAGAAGAAAGAACATTTGATCCTTTATCCGCGTTTTTAGAAGTTTTAGGAGAGATAAAGCCAGATGAGGTGGCAGGGATTCAAATTAATATTGCGCCTGGTTCTCCTGATTGGGGGAGAAAATGGCGTGGGTTGATTGAAAATTTACAGCGTCCAAAGCATGTAAAGGTAAAAAATACAAAAGAAGGAGAACAAAAAACAGAAAAACTTCCAAGCACCCCGGGAGAGACGGAGGCATTAAAAGCAATTGAAGAAAATCTTTCTGATCTGTGTTTTGATACTATTGTGCGCTTTATCTATATTTCTCCGCAGGCTATTTTTTACGATAGTTTTGCCCGGCGCGGGATTATTGGCGCATTTAGTCAGTATTCAGTCCTCAATTTAAATTCATTTCGACAGAATTATAAGATGAGCACCAGAGTGCGAGTATGGGTTTGGCCGTTTTTATTCCCTCGGCTTCGTACTCGATTGCGCAAAGAGCGGTTGCTCAACCTATATCGCACGAGAGAAATCCCTGAACATACGTTTATGGGGCGTTTATTAACTTCTCACCCCCTTAATTGGAATTTTCATTCAAAAACCGTGAAATTAACCGTGAAAGCACTTGCGACTATGTTTCATCCGCCCACCAAAGTAGTACTTACCACGCCGCATATGGTACGTGTCGAGAGTCGAAAAGCTGCGCCCGAGGTAGGATTAAAGATTTTTGGCAAAGAAGGCGCGTTAAAGAAATTTGGCCATGATTGATATTAGTCCCCTTTTTGATATTTCTTTTGATATGAGCTGGGTTAGCACACTGGCATTATTTTGGCAGTACAGTATCCGTTCAGTAATCGTGATTGTAAATGTTATATTAGTAGTATTGATTTTGTATTTACTTATACGGATTTGGCCGCGACAACATAGAATAACATTACTTCATTTTAAACCAAAAAGTGTTTTTGGTGGGAAAAAGCCGCTTGATCGACGGTTTATTCACCAGTGGCAGAACACCATAAAGCGTTTGTCAAAACCAACATCAGAAAATTTACGACTTGCCGTTATTGATGCTGATGGCCTTGTTGATACCTTTTTAAAAAAAGCAGGATATAAAGGGGAGCATATGGCTGATCGCTTGTCTGGTATTGTAGCCGATGAAGTTAAAAGTTTGAAACGGGTCTGGGATGCACATTTGTTGCGCAATAGCCTCGTACATGTCCCTGGCTCAAAACCAAGCATGGTTGAGGCAAAAAAGGCAGTTGCTGCGTTTGAAGATTTTTTAAAAGAGTTGGGCGCGTTGCCGGGGAACTAATTTTAATTTTTTATGGCTGCAGAAAAAATACAAATTATACGTCGTGGGCCGCCGCCTCCTGAGTTGCCCGTATTGGGCAGTGAGGATGCGCGCAATGTTTCATTTTTTGGAAGAACAAACTATGTAGCCGCACTTGAGGAGAAAAAATTTGTCTTTGGCGTTAAACGGGTTGATCGCCGGCGCCATATCTATATTGTAGGCAAAAGCGGCGTAGGAAAATCAAAACTTTTAGAACTATTAGTACGCCAAGATATTGCCCATGGCAAAGGCGTATGTTTTTTAGATCCTCATGGCGATGTAATTGAGGCATTGTTAGATTTTGTGCCCCAAGAACGTATTGAAGATGTGGTGATTATTGACCCGTCTGACCGAAAATATCCAGTATCATTTAATCCGCTGGCAAATGTAGATCCGCAGCTGAAGCATCAACTAACCCAAGGCCTTATTGAGGTAATGAAAAAGCAGTTTGGTGCTAATTGGACGCCGCGTTTAGAGCACGTATTTCGTTTTACGTGTCTCGCACTCCTCGATTATCCTCATGGGACCATGCGGGGTATGATTTCAATGCTTACGGATAGAAATTACCGCCAAAATGTGGTGGAATACATCGAGGATGATATGGTCAAACGGTTCTGGGCGATTGAGTTTGCTGATTGGTCAGAAAAGTTTGATACGGATGCGATTATTCCGTTGGTTAATAAATTGGGTCAATTTTTGGCTGATCCCATGCTTCGGAATATTTTTGGACAGAAAGAAAACAAAGTAGATTTAGAAGATTTAATGAAGCAACAAAAAATTATTTTTATCAATACCTCAAAAGGTAAGTTAGGAGAGGAAAATTCAAGTTTTTTCGGCTCTATGTTTATAACGAAGATTAAACAAGCGGGTATGGGGCGGGCAGCATTGCCTGAGGAGGAGCGCATAGATTTTTACCTTTATGTTGATGAGTTTCATAATTTAGTAACTGAGACTTTTGAAAATTTAATGAGTGAGGCGCGAAAATATGGCCTGTGTATGACGGTGGCACACCAGTTTATGGGTCAATTAATTCCCCGCGTGCAGTCATCCGTATTAGGCAATGTGGGAAGTATTATCATATTTCGTGTGGGGGGTGAAGATGGGCGTATGCTAGAATCAGATATGGCGCCCTTATTTAAAACCAAAGATATGATTAATTTAGGCAAGCGAGAATTTTATATTAAACTTATGATTGATGGTGAAGCATATGATCCTTTTTCTGCAATCACGTTGACTGTATTGTCTCCCAATCACCGTTCATATAAGCAGGAGATTATTGAAGCGTCGCGGCGTAAATATAGTATTTCTGCTGATGCCGCACAAAAATTAATTGAAGAAGAAGAAGCACAGATTTTGCGAAGCGCGCAGGAAAAAACAGCCATTGAGGGTAAAAAAGGAGATAAAGAGAAAAAAGAAGCAGAGACCCCGCAGCCCCTTATTTAGTCCCTCACCCAGGAAATATAACGCTCGACTGCGTTTTCAGATATTTTCTAGTCAAACATCCTATTTTTAGGAGTAGTATAATACTCGATATTAAAAGTAATGGTCTCGCGTTAGGAAAATGCATATTTCCTGGGTGAGGGATCAGCCCCGGATATTGATGTAGTTAGTAACATTGTTCCGGGGCATTTTTAATAAATCATAATTCCTTTTGTCATCCTGTACACCCTTTTGTCATCCTGAGGGAGTTCAAAACAAACAATATGCCTCAGCCAGAGATAAAAATATGTCAGAATTGTAAACAACAGTTCATCATTGAATCTGATGATTTTGATTTTTACAAGAAAGTTAATGTTCCAGCACCGACATGGTGTCCAGAGTGTTTGATGGTTAGAAAAATGATTTGGAGGAATGAACGGGCGCTTTACAAGCGGGAGTGCGATCTCTGCGGCAAAAGTATAATTACTGTATATAAACCTGATTTAGACAATAGAGTTTACTGCCATCCTTGTTGGATTTCAGATAAATGGAATGGCGAGGAGTATGCTCAGGAATATGACTGGGATACTCCCTTCTTTGTACAGTGGAGAAAGTTATTTGGTAAAGTCCCAAAATTTGATCTATTTACACCGCGTGATAACCCAGATAGCGCTTTTGTAAACTATGCGGGGTGGAATAAGAACTGCTATCTATCATATTCTGTAGTAAGAAATGAAAACGTAATGTACTCGCGAGCTGTAGATGATAGTAAGGACGCCTTGGATTGCCTTTATACAATTGGTGTTGAGCTATGCTATGCAAACATCGAAGGCGAAAACAATTATAACTGTAAATATCTTTTGAGGGCAGGGAATTGTGTTGACTGCGCCTTCCTTTTCGATTGCATTAACTGCAAAGATTGTTTTCTAAGTACCAATCTCAGAAATAAGCGTTATGTTTTTGAAAACGTTCAATATACGAGGGATGAATACCTTAAGAAGCTGGAGGGTATAGATTTTGGCTCTGCATCAACCACTGCCGATTTGAGGGAGAGGTTTTTACAAAAAATCCGTGAGCGTGCACTGCACAAATTTGCCCAGATGGTGAAATCTGTAAACTGCACAGGACATTTTATTGGTAGCTCGAAGAACGTAAGAAATTCATTTGATGTTTATAGGTCTGAAGACTGTAAATATAGTGCTCGACTTATTGATGCGAGAGATGTTTTCAGTTCATACGGAGTTCTGAAGTGTGAACGCGTTTACGAATCGTTCGCACCAGGTGTACAGACATATAACTACTTTTTTTCATTTTGTGGTGATGCGAGTAGGAATGTATTTTACTCACCGTTGTGCTATAGCTCTTTTAACCTTTTCGGCTGTGTTGGTCTTCGCAACAAACAATATTGCATTTTAAACAAGCAGTATTCAAAGCAAGAATATGAAAAACTCGTTCCTAAAATAGTTCAACATATGAATGCCATGCCATACAAGGATAAAAAAGGACGAGTATATACATATGGAGAATTCTTCCCTGCAGAGTTATCACCGTTTGCCTACAATGAAACCATTGCGCAAGAATACTTCCCGTTAACAAAAGAACAAGCCATCGAACAGGGCTATGAATGGAAAGATCCAGAAAGAAAAGAGTATAAAGTTACAGCGACACCCGAAGATTTACCAGATCATATTAAAGACGTAAAAGATGACATTATCAAACAAATAATTGGTTGTGCGCATAGTGGGAAGTGTAATGAACAATGCACTACGGCATTTAAAATTATTCCTGACGAACTCCAATTTTATAAAAAAATGAACTTACCCCTGCCACGATTATGTCCAAACTGTCGTCATTACCAGCGTCTTAGGCAGCGTAATCCTTTAAGGCTCTGGCATAGAAAATGCCAATGCGCAGGAGAGAAATCAGACAATGGGGCGCATAAAAATACTGTTTCTCATTTCCATAAAAAAGAACATTGCCCCAATGAATTTGAAACCACATATGCCCCAGAGCGAAAAGAGATAATTTACTGCAAAAAATGTTATCAAAGTGAAGTGGTTTAAAACAAACAATATGCCTCAATCAGAGATAAAAATTTGTCAAAATTGCAAACAACAGTTCATCATTGAACCTGATGATTTTGATTTTTATGAAAAAATGGATGTACCTCCACCAACACTTTGTTTTTATTGTCGTTCACAAAATCGACTTGCATTTTGGCCGTTTGGAAAGTTCCATAAGCGAAAATGCGATTTAACTGGAGAGGATATAATATCAATTTTTTCGGCAAATATTCGATTTCCTGTTTATAAAAGGGCGCATTGGTATTCAGATAAGTGGGAACCACCAACTTTAGATTATAATTCTTCGCGCTTATTTTTTGATCAACTGTATGACTTACAAAGTAAAACACCGCGCCCTCACCAATATGGTACAAAAAATACAAACTGCGATTATTCTGATGATGTATGGGATTGTAAAAATTGTTATCTATGTCGTTCATTACTTGATTGTGAGAATTTATCATATTCGTATCGTACGTTTCGCTGCCGGGACTCATATGATCTATGTTATTGCTACGATACTGAGCAGTCATATGACTGTATATATTGTTTTAATGTACATAATGTAAAGCATGCATTTGATGTACGAGATAGTTTGGACAGCGCATTTTTATATGATTGCCGCAATGTTTCCCATTGCTTTATGTGTTGGAATCTGCGTCATAAAAAGTATTATATTTTAAATAAACCGTATACTAAAGAGCAATATTTTAAAAAGTTAAAACAATATAATTTAGGTTCACGAAGTAAGATTCAGCGCTTGCGCAATGAATTTCAAAAACAAATTGCAAATAACGCTATTGGTAAAACAGATTTTAATGTTAAAACAGTTCGCTGTACAGGCAATTATTTAACTGAGTGTAAGAACTGCCGCGAATGTTACTTTGTTGAAACATCTCAGGATTGCGTATATATGATGAGAGCTGTTGATGATAAGGACTGCTATGATAGTAACGGCATTTTAAGAGGGGAGTTGATTTATAACGTGAGCCAACTCTCTGATGGTTATCGTTTAAAACATTCGAGCTATTGCACCAATTGTCAAGATTCTGAGTATTTGGATTTTTGTGTTGATTGTAAAAATTGTTTTGGGTGTATTGGTTTAAGAAAAAAACAATATTGTATTTTAAATAAACAATACAGCAGGGGAGAATATTTTGATATGACAAAAAAAATTAAACAGAAAATGATTAGTGATGACGAATATGGT
>JALLOP010000025.1 GCA_027718005.1 Patescibacteria group bacterium AH-259-L07
TAAGCGCCTGTTCATTGGTTTCATTTTTTCGCTTATAAAATATATCCCCCCAAATAATCGGCTTTGGGTCTTCCATATATTGCTCAAACATTTTTTTATGTAAAGGCTCAGGGATTTTTAAATATACTATGACTGTATATTTTTTTAATTTCTTGTATATATCATCTCCTGTATATATCACACTTCCTGTAGTATCAACAACTATATTGTCTATACGTTCCTTCTCAAGCCGAGACAGTATTTCCTGCATTACTTGTTTTTCCCGCGCTAAATATATATTCTGATTTCTCTTAAATTGAGGTTCATACGGCTGACCAAGCCATTGGGCAACACCACTAATTCCAGAATATCCTTGCTTTTTTAACTCTGATGCAAGTTTCTCCTCAATCAAATCATCGCAGCAAATATGCAAAAACCCCTGGCCTGCTAACTTTTGCGACCAGTATGTTTTCCCACTCCCACTCATACCAATTAATGAAATAATCATACGTATCCTTTTTCAACCATTAATTCAGCATTTAATATTGCCCCTCCTGCGGCACCGCGAACAAGGTTGTGGGATAGAACAACAAATTTGTAATCAAAAACATGTTTATTTTGTAATCTCCCAATGCTCACTGCCATACCTTTATCAAAATCCCGCTGATACTTTGGCTGAGGCAAATAATCGTTGTCAAAATAATAAACAGGATGCTGCGGCGCTAATGGTAAATTAAGTTCTTGCGGCTCACTGGAAAACGTGCGCCAAGCATGAATAATATCTTTCTCGCGTACTCTTTGCTTTAGTTTTAAATTAACACATTCTAAGTGCCCGTGTCTCACCCCAACACGATTACATTGCGCGCTAATAGCAATATCATTATATTCAATTTTACTACCAGCATAACTCCCAAAAATCTTTTGCGGTTCATTTTCTACCTTATCTTCTTCGCCTGATATAAAGGGAATAACATTGTCTACAATATCTAAGCTTGCAACCCCAGGATAACCAGCGCCGGAGAGCGCTTGCAACGTAACCACATTTACTTTTTCTATGCCAAAATTGTCAAGCAATGGTTTTAGTGCAATCACTAATCCAATGGTCGAACAATTTGGATTCGTAACAATACACCCTTTATACGACTGTGTCTTTATCAGCTCAAGATGATCAGGGTTAATCTCAGGAACCAAAAGCGGCACATTATCATCCATACGATGAATCCGTGCATTTGATACTACGTTATATCCAGCGTGAGCAAAATCCTCTTCAAACTCTTGTGCAGCGATTGGATCAAGGGCAGAAAATACAATTTTACAATTAACCCCGTTAGAGGTAAGAAACCTTTGGTTTCTGTCTCGCTTGAAGCGAGGACCTCTAACGGGGTTAATATCTGGTTTGCACGCCCTTACTTCCATATCTGCAACGTGAGATGGTATTGGTTCACTTCCTTGCCACATTGTTACTGCTTCCCTATACTTCTTCCCAACTGATTTTTCTGATGCCATAAGCGCTGCAATCTCAAACCATGGATGATTAATCAAAAGCTCAACAAACTTTTGACCCACCATTCCCGTGGCTCCTAATATCCCCACCGGTATTTTCTTTTTTAATTTTTTATTTTTCATATCATTGTTTATAAACGCAGGCGCTAGATTGCCATATTATTCAGTAAAGATCTGGCAGTTGCTGCTGAGCGAATTTGCGAACGGGAAAAGCGGAGCACCATGAGCCGAAGCAGTCAACTGGCAGAACTTATTTTCAACAACCGGCCTGAGCCTAAACACTCTTAAAAACGCGAATAATATCTTGTAAAACTCCAGCTGCAGTTACTTTCCGACCCGCGCCAGGCCCTTTAATCACCAACGGCTGATTGTTATAATGTGAAGTGGTAATTGCAATAATATTATCAGTACCTGATAGATTGTAAAAAGGATGTTTACTATCAGCTTCTTGAAGTGATACCTTGGCTTTCCCTCCTTCTAAGATTGCAATGTAGCGCATGACAGTCCCTTTTTCTTTAACTCGCTTTTTTTTATTTTCAAAATATGCATCCATTTCTTTTAAACGAGATAAAAAAACTTCGGATTTCACTTTTTGTAATGCTTTAGGAACTAAGTTCTCCACTGCAATATCTTCTAGCTCGAGCGGGTGTCCGATTTCCCTTGCTAAAATTAATAATTTTCGCGCTACATCCATTCCATTCAAATCCTCTCGCGGATCCGGCTCAGTATACCCTTTTTTCTTTGCCTCAACCACTACTTGGCTAAATGTTATTTCTTTGCTAACGGTATTAAAAATATAGCTTAAGGTGCCAGATAAAATTGCCTCAATTTTTAAAATTTTATCACCTGATGCTATTAAATTATTTATCGTACTAATTATGGGCAGTCCCGCGCCAACATTTGTCTCATATAAAAATGTAACATCATTTTTTCGAGCTGTCTTTCGCAGCCTTTTATAATCCGTATACTTTCCTGAATTAGCTAATTTGTTTGGCGTTACAATAGAAATTCCTGCCCGCAGTATTTCATTATAACATGCCGCTACGTCTTTGCTGGCAGTACAATCCACAAAAATACTACTTTCCTTGCTGTCGACATCCGATGTCGACAAACGCATTTTTTTAACAAACTTGTTCATATCCATTGTTTCCCCTCTTTTCTCAAACTCTTTTCTCCAGCGAGATAATGAAATGCCATTATTGCTAAAAATCATTGTTTTGCTATTTGCAATGCCAATAACACGAACAGGCTGCATACTGTTTTTAATCTGCCTCAATAAGGCGCTGCCAATATTTCCCGTACCAATTAAAAATATACTTGCCCCGTTAGAAGTAAGAAACATTTCGTTTCTGCCCCTCTCTTTAGACAGAGGGCTTCTAATGGGGTCTGCTCTTCTTTTTTGTTTTTGAAAAAACGCATCATGAATCGTATTTAATGCTTTTACTTCATTATGTTTATTAATTACTACAGAAATATTTCTCTCAGATGATCCCTGTGCAATCGCTGCAACATTTACGCCTTTATTCCCTAATGCTTGAAATAATTTTCCAGAAACACCAGGCGTTTTCCTCATATTTTCTCCCACAACCGCAATAATTAATACATCGTCCTCTATAACAACTTTGTCTACAAGGTGATGGTGGATTTCATGCGCAAATTCTTTTTCAATTGCTTTTTTTGATTCGTTAGCAAATTGAGATTCAATAGCACAACATATAGAATGCTCAGACGATGCTTGACTGATTAAAATAACACTGATGTCTTTTTGAGCTAAAGCGCCAAATAATCTTTGCGCAACACCAGCAACACCAATCATTCCTGCTCCATCAATGCGTAAAAGCGCAATCTGCCCAATTGAT
Organism: Patescibacteria group bacterium AH-259-L07; assembly: GCA_027718005.1. Classification (GTDB taxonomy): domain Bacteria; phylum Patescibacteriota; class Patescibacteriia; order UBA2591; family UBA6264; genus JALLOO01. The sequence continues at coordinate 3,342 of JALLOP010000025.1, forward strand.
GAAATCCCGGTAATTCTCGTACGGCTCGGCATCTGACTAATTAAGGTGCCGTTAAATTGAGAGTTAAAGCTGTTTTTAATTCGAATCGGAATAATCTTTTCTCGCGCGGGCCGAATTGTTGGCGGATACAATACTCGAGCTCCAAAATGGCTCATCTCCATTGCTTCTTCATAGCTCATATTCTCAATTGAACGTGCGCCCATAACCTTTTTAGGATCAGCAGTCATAATTCCATCAACATCACTCCAAATCTCTATCTCGTCTGCGCCTAATGCAGCTGCGAATAATGCTGCAGTATAATCTGATCCGCCCCGCCCCAATGTAGTTGTATTTCCTTTGTCAGAAAAAGCAATAAATCCGGTAATAACCGGCATAAAAGCATGCTGTTTAAAATAGCGTGTAATATTTTGATAGGTTTTTTTATAATCAACCTGTGCATTACCAAACTGTTCATTAGTTACAATTGCGTTCCGTGCATCTAAAAATTCAGCATTAACGCCCCGTGCTTTAAGCGCCTCGCTCATGATAATGGCGAAAAATAGTTCGCCAAAACTCATGATTAAATCAAAATTTTTTAAAGATATATCCTGCACATCAAAAACGTTATTCAATACTTCATCAAGTTCATTTATCATTGCCTGAACTATTGCTATTGCATAATTTTGTTTCTTGACTTGCCTCGCCGACTTCGTCTGGCCGTAGGCCGACTTTGTCGAGCCAAAGGCCGAAGCATTATGCGAAGGCGGGCTCTTAATAAGATTGCGTATCAATACTATATGTTTCAACTCTAACCGTTTGAGAGTTGTATTGTAATGCTGGCCCCTGCTCGCTATCGTAGCTAATTTTATCAACTCATCAGTCACGCCACCAACTGCAGATACCACAACTGCTATATCATCTTGCTCTTTTGCCTGAATTATAATATCAATCACATTGTTAATGCGCTCAGACGTTTTTAATGATGACCCCCCAAACTTGAGTATTCTCATAACATAAAACCGACTTCGTTTTTGGCTGAAATCGGCGGTAAATAGTTATCTTATACTACAACAAACTTCAGCCACCTGAAGTGGTTGTCGTTGTTGTAGTAGTTGTCAGCATTAGCTGAATCATATACATATATCCTACACAATATAAAATAGATGTCAAACGCCTTAACTGTGGATAAATAAAATTAACTAACTGTTAAAGTATTATGTGTGGATAAGTCAAACTCACTTCTATTGTAATCCCAATACAATGATTGTGAGGTTATCGCCCCCTTCTCGATTTTGTAAAACTTGTGCTTTTAATGTTTGCGCTACGTCATTTGGATTATCAAATTTTTGTGAAACTTCTAACACTTCTTCATTGGTCATTACATCAAACAATCCATCAGTTGCTGCAATTAAATATATATCATTATCAGATACAATATATTCGTTTATATCTGGCGTGGCAATAATCCCAATTGGTTTAAAATATTCATCACCAAGCGTTCGTGTAGGCATTAATCCTTGACCGTCTCGTGCTGCATAGGGATACTCAATTTCGCCACCCATAGCTTGTATTCTTTCCCTTTCATCAAGATTATCCAGGCGATGATCAATGGTTAACTGATGAAAACCACTTCTACTAATTGTCAATATCCTGGCATCGCCAACATTCGCAACATAAATCTTTTTATCTTTCACAAAAAAATTTGCTGCGCACGTACCAGCATCTTGATACCTTAGCTCATCAGATATTTCTTGATACGTTTTAACAAATGCATCTTTAATCTCTGCGCCGCCTAACAAAATCTTTAAAAACTTTTTATGAAGATTATTTGCTGCGTATTCAGCTGCTTCTTTTCCGTTATGGCCATCATACACGCCTCCAAAAATCCATTCCTTGCCCCGCCAAAGCTGTGAGCGAAGGCGGATCTTCTTACCAAAATCCAAATCAAGAAAATAAGCATCCTCCATATACGGACGCCTACCTTGTTCTAAAACAATTGCAGGTTTAATGTTCATCTTATTTTAATCGCATTAAACTTATAAACATAGGGGTGGATCGTAAGGTTCAGTAGATTGCTGCTGAGCGAATTTGCGAAGCGGCCGTGAGCCGAGCGGACGACTATTCATATCGGCGATGTCTGAGCGTTGCGAGCGAACCACCGTTTAGTGTGGTGAACGAGCAGCGAGTTCGCCGCATAAAGATAGAAGAGGAAGCGAAGGCGAACGGGAGAAGCGGAGCATCATGAGCTGAAGCAGCATCTGCTGAAACTGGAAGTTCTGACAACTAACCCAAGTTTAAAAAATGCCGAGAATATCTGTCGCATTGTTGGAAAAAATAATCCCAAGGACCACGGATTATAAAGTCCCATTCCTTTGGTACATATCCATGAAAATCAGAGCCAACAGTAATCATTAAATCAAGCTCTTTTGCCACAATTTGCCAGTGCTCGATTTCCTGCCATGAATGATGAGAAGTCACCGCTTCAATTCCATCAAGGCCTATTTGTTTTAATTCGACAATAATATCCTCGTCTTCCCATGACAAATGCTGTCCTGGATGAGCCAAGACAATTTTGCCGCCAGCGTTTTTTATCAATGTAATAGCTTTTTCAATAGAAATTTCTGACTCCTCATAAATACGGCCATAAGCTTTAAAAAAGTATTTGCCAATAATTTCAGTGATAGGAATTATTTTTCTGTTTTTAAAATCTTTTTGTATCCGCTCCCAATTTTGGGAATCTTTAATTATTACACCCGCGATAGTAGCCGATCCAATATAGGTAGCTTTTGTATCAAATACTTTTTTCTCATCTATGTTCCACTCATGTTCCTGCAATGCTTTAATAGTAGTCTTTACTTGCGGAATATGCCTTTTCTGCAATTTTTTTAAGGCCTTGTTTAAAGCTTTATTTTTTGTATCAAAATCATATCCCAAAATGTGAATGTGCTTCCTATTATTACTTAGACCTCCGACGTCTAAGTAGGAATAAATTTCCACTCCAGAAATAACTTTCATGCCCAATGATTGTCCAGTAGTTAAAAATTCTTCTACTCCATCAATACCATTATGGTCTGTTAAACAAACGGTTGAAAGCCCAAGCTCTTTAGCACATTGTACCAATTCTTTTGGCGAATAAACACCGTCAGAATAATATGAATGTATATGTAAATCAATCATAATGATTTTATTTTTTCTTCTGCTTTTGTTAAAAGCCTTTTCATCCCTTTTGCTTTAGATTCTGGATTTTGCTCTAGAAATGCAACAATCGCGGCCATCTCAAGTATTTTTTGAATCTCAAAATAATATAAACGTATCTGTTCCGAGGTCCGACCTTGTCGAGAGGTCGGACCTCCCAGAGAACCAAAATAATTTTTTATAAACCTCTTTCTTATTATATCAGCATTTAAAATAAAATCAGGTGCATAATAATGAAACATTGAATCAGTTTGTGCTAAAAATCCGCCAACATCTTCTAAGGGGTCGCCCAAAAACGCATATCCAAAATCAATAACTTTAAAATAATTTTTGATTTTTGATTTTTGATTTTTGATTTTTGTTAGTATATTGCCCCAATGAAAATCGCCATGAACCAATCGAAACTGCGATCTATCCAAAAACAAATCTTCATACTGCTTTCTAACTCTCCAAAGCTTTTTTAAATTATCACTAAATAACGGATAAAATTGTGGAGCGCATTTTCGTACTAAAAAAAACCAATGCCGGCGCTCTTTTTTTTCTTGCTCTTCATCTTTTATGGGCAAAAACCGTGGCTGCGCAGATATGTTATGAACTTTTTTTAAAAACTGCGCAATCGAAGGAGTAAACTGAATATGAAAACGCGGTTTTTGAGACATTAATTCTTCAAACGAAATACCTGGTGCTTCTTTATAAAAAAACATATTTAATGGCCGATAATAGTCTAACGTCTGAGCAGTATATTTTCCTAAACCATGTGCCTTAAACCATTCAAGAGTATTATGTGCTCGATATGGCGTATCCTGACGCTTATGAATTTTAGCGCGAACCGTTGTAGTGCCATAATTAGTAATAAGCTCATATTTTAAGCTCATATTCCTGAACTTCCCGCGAAAATTTCTCACTAAATCAATATGTATATCAACTAACTTTTCTCTTTTTGATAAAAACTTTTCCCTTCTTCTTTTAAACAAAGAAAGCATATACGCTTTATCAAGCGCTTTTCGTGTATCAATTTTTCTATTAATACTAATAAAAATCATTTCTTTTTCTTCGGCGTAAATCCCGATATTTTAAATTTAAATCCCTGCCCGACCGGCAGACGGGCTTGTCCTGTTTTAGAAATCCGATAGGGAATGACAACAGTTAAATTTTTAAAAAATACAGGCGACCAGCGATTTACTTCTGCCAAAACTGCTATTTTTAAATGCTGGCCAGCATTTTTATCATCTTGCTTTACCAGTTTTATAAATTTATGTAATAAGCTTGATGGCGTAATAGTAATTTTTAATTTTTTATTCTTGAGCTCATATCTGCACTGCCCAGAGCGATGATACGTTCCTGATTTAGGAAAACGCGCCACACTCATTGCATCCCAGCCGCTCTCGCCTGGTAAATGCTCAATAAATTCAGATGACACTTCACATAAATAAAAACTATTATATTCATCGCGGAAAAACCCCAAAGGATGACCCATCTGTCTCCTATAATATACTGCCTTTACTTCACGAAAGAGTTGTTGTGGCTGTTTTTTTATAAACTCTTTTGGTTTAAATGCTTTAAAATGTTTTTTAGCAAATGTTGAAAATTCACTTATGTCATGCTCCCAAAAATCTTTAAGAGAAGGGAGTTGCCGGGCACGACCCAGGTCATCTACCACATGCAATACATCATATATATCCATCTCATTCTTTAACTTATAAATCGCATCGCGCCACTTAATTGCTTTTTCAAATTCTTGCGCCTTTACGGCTTTATTCATTTCGTCCTCAAATTCAAGTATCATTGCATTATATTGCCCTGAGAATACACGCTTTTTATATGGCCGTCGGTAAACGGTGCCATATGCTTCTCGGTATGCATGTCGAATCTTGCCAGATCTTTGCCACTCAAACGCAAGATCAATAATCTGACGATAATACTCATGCGCTTTATCTTTTTTATTTTTTGATATATTAGGAATGGAAAATACAATATCTTTCAATAAAAATGCGCCTGCCTCTATCATTTCCAATGACCACCAGGGCTTTGCGCTTGCCCACCAAAATTGATCTGACTGTAATGCCTTATCAAGTTTTTCTCTTACTTCTTTGTAGTATGGTGCTTTTGTATCTGATTTATGAACCAAATCAATTACAAAATACGTAAACTCCCATTGTAAATGGTGAATTGGATTTTGTGGATGATTCCATAGCGTAAATGAGTGTGCTTTTTCTTTTTCTAGATAAAAATCCTGCTCTTCAGACGACCAGGTAGAATCGCGTGGTTCAATTTCCTTATCAATACCAAGCTCTTTAACTAATTCAGAAACAAAAACTTTTTTAATTTTTTTATCATTATAAATTTGAAACAATAAATTTTCTAAACCGGGTCGATGATGCCCAAATGTCTCTGCGTCCATCATAGTTAGCAGATACCGATCTTTTTTCAGTTCATCTTTTCCTATTTCCTCAATAAACGAGCGCACACTTCTAGCAATTGCAGACAAAATCAACACACTAATACGCTTATCACGAAATATAATTTTAAAATCATCTAAGTCCTTAATAGTATAAATATGTTTAAAATCCGTCTTTTTTGGTGATGCTAATTCTTCTGCGATAATCCATTGAAATCCTGTCTCTTTTGCGGCTTTGGCAACCTTAAAACTTAATGCTAATTCGGGTGAAAAAAATCCTTGGGGCTTCCAACTCGTACCAAAATATTTTTTATTTGTTTTTTCATTTAATTCAATTTGCCGCATAATTTCAGTTTTCGGCAATAGTGGCAAAAAAGGGTGATATTTCACCCCGCCCGTAAACTCAATTTGTCCGCGCTTAGCAAAACTTTTAATATCCTCAATTACATCCATATACCCATTATTTGCTAACAGTTCTACCAATCCTGCATTAATATTGATCGTGAGCTTCATGTTTGGATTCAAAGACAAGCCGCCAATGACTTTGCGGTAGCTCTCGTTTACAATCCGCTCTAAAATATCTAACTGCTGATTATACGGCTGATAAAAATGTAGAAAAAATCCCCAGGTCATACTAACAGTATAACATTTTAACCGAAAACAAAAAGCCAGTATCGTGTGATACCGGCTCCATAAAGAACGACAAACTAATTAGCGAAATTTGTTAGATCCTTTTGGCCAATACTTGCTATTGTCAACAAGCTTTAGTATCTTGAGATTACGATAGGGAATATTTATTATCCTATACTCCTCATCTTCTTCCGGCTTCCAAATAATTTGGAAATAATCTCCTGCCACCTCCAGTACCAGTGCTCGAGAATAGAAAGATCCACTACTCTTTACCAATACATCAATTTTTATCCCTAAAGTACCATGCCAAAGAAGACGATCCTTAAGACTCTTTTGGGCTTTCATCTTTATATCTAGTTTCTCTCCTTCTCGCATCAACCCAGCAGCATCATCTTCGCTTAATTCTATATGCCCTATGTCACGCAACAAAATAGTTAAAACTCCAACATCGGTCGTTCTTGGATCAATATGCGACGGTAGGTCCTTCCATACAAAAAATTCAATATAGTCTTTCCCCGCTTCAATAATTCTCGTATTCTCATAAAAATATGCAGTGCCTCCATCACTTACTGTCTTAATACTTGGTTCTATTCCTAAATTCCAAATCTTCTCAAAATACTCTCTCAGAAACATTTTACTTTCAAGCATAGTTATCTCCTTTACTCGGTTTCTCAAACCTATGTTTGAAAAGAACTGATTATACGGGGCCAAAATTCCTTGTCCAGTCCTTCCCCGCGTTCGGACAAGACGCCATCTTTCTCAGGACAAAAATCGTCCTGCATCTTCTTTATAGCATAAAAACCAAACCCTGTCAACACAAAAAGCACAAAAAGCACAAAAGCCAGCACAACGCTAGCCTAAATATATAAATATCTTTCAACTAAGTGAAAAATTTTAGTGCATAATCTTTCAGTAAACTGAAAACTTTATTATTATAAAATTTGTAAAAATCGCGGCGTTAAATAAAAGGGAAGAGACACAAGAATAACACTTTTATTGTTAACTTTAACTCGCTCTCTTTTCAGCTCCCCGCCATATATTCTCATAAGGTGATGATTTTTTACTGCTTTAGAAAATTCATATAGAGATCGCAGTCTTCCCGCTTTTCCTGATTTTACTTCTATTCCCATAATTTTCCCTTTATTATTTAAACAAAAATCAATTTCCGCACTCCCTAAGCGTCTTTCTCGAGCCCAATAAAAAAGTTGTGCAGGGGCTTCTACAAACTGAGCTATAATATTTTGTCCAACAACTTGTTCTGCTATTTTCCCACGATAGAATTCATTAAGATTAGTAAGATTTATATAGTTTTCTTGAATGCCCATTTGATGATTTACTAGGCCTACATCTAAAAATAAAAGTTTTTTAGGCCGTTTTCTCTGAGGGATTAAAGGGAGGTCTGCTGATTTCGTTGCCTGAACTTGATATAAAAGCATCACTTTCTCTAACGTTGTAAATGCCGTGTTCATTTCACGACTTCTATAATTAGAATCACCAAATTTTTCATAGGTAATCGTGGTGCCTGCAAAAAGCGGCGCTGTTCCAATGATGTAGGTCAAGTATTTAACATTTGCTGAAGAGCTATATTTATATACATCTTCACTATAAGAAGTAAAAAGTGAAGAATAAACGCTTTTAAGCTTACGTATATTATCTTTTTCTAAAAATATTTTCACTATCTCCGGCATTCCTCCGACCATAGTATATTCATAAAATAACTTGAGCGCTTGTTGATGAATACCTTGAGGAATCTCTTTATTCAAGGATATGGTTTTTAAAAATTCTAAAAGCTGTATTTCTCCCTTAGCTTCTAAATACTCAAAAAAGTCTAAAGGGTAAAGATAGGCATATTCTATCCTCCCAACCGGCAGAGAAAATCCCTCTTTTTCAATTTTAGCTTGGAGTAAAGAGCCTGCCGCAATAACATGAATATTAGGCCTTTCTTCATAAAAAAAGCGCAATAGTTTAATTAATATGGGAGAATTCTGGATTTCGTCAATAAAAATCAACGTCTTTCCCGGAATGATTTTTTGATGGAATTTTATCTGAATAATTTTTTCAAAATCATCTAAAGAAAGCTCACTTTTAAAAAGGACGAGATGCTCTGCTTTTTCTAAATTTATATAAATAAGATTTTTAAAATATTTTTTACCAAACATTAAAATAGCAAAGGTTTTTCCAACCTGTCGAGCACCTCGTAAAATTAATGGCTTTCTTTCTTTTTTATTTTTCCAACCCACTAAATAATTAATGATTTTTCTGTTAAACATAGGTACTAACTTATTACAAATTATGTCATAACTTAGTACTAATTTACTACAAATTTTATATATTGTCAATAAAAACTTTTCCACAGGCTATTCCTAAACACCAACCAAAAAATAAAAGGCCAGAAACAACTATGTTTCTAGCCTTTTAACAAATGTGTTGAGATTAATAATCAAACACGGGATCAATATCAACCGGCATACCTTCGAGAGATTCACACATCCGTCTTATTTCATCAGGGACTCCTCCCCATTTATCCACGAACTGCTTAACTATCTCATAATCATCTACCTGTGAGAGTTTATAAAATTCATCACCTAAGGTACTAATTGCGCTGCGGAAACAATCAGGATTAAACTCAAATCCTTGACCACTAAACCGAAATGCGCCGTGTTTCAAAAGCCAATTGTATTGAACAAGCGTACCAACCGCATGCGGCCCTTCTAAACTCAATCTGACTTGACGCAAACCATCTATAACGCGCACGATAACTGCATTTGCAGCAATACCCTGTGCAATTTCTCCTTGGTCTGCTAAAAATTGAAAGAAATACAAACCAAAAACATCTGCTTTTGCCTCTTCAAACGGTGCCCCGAGATCAAAAAAATTCTTGCCGCCAAAATGGAAGCTCAATCCATGAGATAATTCATGTCCAATTATAAAAAGAAAATAATTGCTTGAATCAAACAGGGAAAGTTCTTGTGGAGAGACGATACACTTTGCAATAGGGATGGTCAAACAATTAAGCTTTGCATCAATCGCATTTCGTATAAGAACCTTTTTTGAGTCAACAGTTTTATGAATATCGTCATCAACACGCGAGTTCCATGCTGAATAAACATAGTTATAAAATGCATCACCGCTAGCGATTATTTCGTCCATGATAATCATTGACACAAGCATACCTTTTGCTTCATACCCATATCGTTTACCAAGCCATGCATCAAACTTTGCTGTCCACTCTTTATACTGTCCTGCCCTTTGTGTTTCCTTTTTTGCGACAATACCGAGCATTCCATCAAAAGATCTTTTAATGCCCAAAAAAGTGTCATCATAGCACATAGACGGACCAAGAATTAATTCAAATGGAGAATCATTTGCCTGTATCCATTCTACATCATTTTGCTTGTATTCATTGGTACGAAATGCCTGTGCTCTGCCTAATAAAAACTTTTGAAACTGCGGATATGGTGTGAGTTCTACTACCTGCTCTAACAATTGTGCTGCTTGAGAAAGCTCTTTTTCATACACTTCTGAATATGGCACTGCTCGAAGTTTATTTTCTTGTCGTACCACATTAGTAAAGGGATTTAACAATGCCTCTTTATCCTCTGGATGTCCTTTAAGATATGCTTCAAATTCTTCGCGTGTCAAATCTTGGGGATAAAAATTATTCCCTCGCGTCTTATCATATGTTTGACGATCTTTTACTTTGTCTTCATCCTGATTGGCCTGAGAAAGAAAAATCGGATTCATTAATTTTACTGCCTGAATAAGCAACTGTAATACTTTTTTGTCGCGCTCACTCAAATGAGAAATATCTGCCCGAATCGGAACAGGAATATATTTAGCTGCATGAGCCATGTCATGCCTCCTTCATATTGGAAAGATCCAAAACCTCTTATTATCCACCTTATCAAATTTCGCCTGGTTTGTCAATGGCTTGGCTTGGCTTTTCATTTTCTCAATTGCAGGCAACACTATATTTTCTATAGCCTGCCGTGCGTGTTGATAATTCGGCTTCCAGGCTCGCTTGGCAAAGTAATGCCAGCCAACACAAGAATGAACTGCTGGCAAGGTTTGTTTTAGTAATTTTTTAAAAGCTTTATTTTTAAATGCCCGTTTCAACCCGCCTTGCTCTCTAATTCTTTTTTGAAAAGTTTGATCAAATTCCTTAACCAATTCATGCCACTCTACAATCCTTCTCCTTCGCAAAGGCTTTCGTTTTCTCCACATTTTCCCGTATTTATTTGGCTCCCACCACGGGAAAGGATCTTTTGGCGTTGAATCCATATCCCATGATGCAGGCAAAATCTTAGAGATTGGAAATGTATCTGCACTTTTCCAATTAAATTGTGATGGTAGACAAAAATCTATTTTGTCCTTTAATTTTACAAACACCCCAATATCTTTTGCCTTTGATCTTTGATCGATTTTCCGTAAGCCTTTTTTTGAACCTGCATTTTCCCAGTCTCTCATCAAAACAAAGGTATTTTTTTGTAAATACTCTAATACCTGTAAAAAGATTTTAGGCGAATGAACTGTTCTGCGAACTCGAGCCCATACCAGATCTTTTGGTAAATGCTGCGGCCGCCTCACATATTTAGGTCGTTTCCGATAATCTTCAGCATTCATAAACAAATCTTTAAATAAACAACTATAGACTATTGCTCGTTGATATCCATCCCTGAACTTAATACGCATCGGTCCATGAAAATTGTATATTCCTAATGATTTATCAGGAATTAAAAGTATAAGATCGGGAAATATTTCATGGACTATTTTAAGTGTACGTTTATCTACAGCCCCTTCTGGTGGCCAAAACCATGTTGCTTTGCCTAAATACTTTTCAACAACCTCTCGATCCAAAATAATCTGGGCTCGGATTAAATCATCTGAAAGCATGGGCAAAATGGCATGAGAATAAGCGCTCGTTCCAATCTCAATATTTCCGTATTGTTTAGCAATTTTTAAGTTTGCAAGCGTCTTTGTGGCCAACTGCCCAATATCTGAACTCGCTCTTAACCATGACTCAATGGTCCATCCCTGAAGCTGAACGCCGCGCAGAATTATACCATGCTTCATAGCTAAAGAAGTGGGTAAAAACTTAACAGTAAGATTTGTTTTCACCCACTTCGGTATAAATATTTTTGGATCAAATGGCTGATACCCATGAATTAAGTCGTAAAACACCATAATACTAAACTTATAAACGTATGAACATAAAAACGTATGAACAATGTGTTCTTCGGTTCTTAAGTTCTTTAGTTCTTAAGTTCCGCACGAAGTGCGGTTATCGCCAATCAGAAATATTTTCAATAACAATATATTTACCAGATATTTCTCGCTGCTCTATCTCCCCCAATATATTCTGATGGATCTTTTCAACTTTTCGTAATTCAGGCTCTAATAAACTTGATTTCAAAAGAGACACTATTTTCAAAAACTTCTCAACATTAGTCTTAATTATATCTGGATTCCACCATGGCTTCGCACTTGCCCACCAATATTGATCAGAGGCAAGCGCCTTGTCTAATAACTTTCTCGCCCTTTTGTATTGAGGGCTATTATCGTATTTCTTAATTAATTTAATAATAAAATGAGTTAACTGCCATTGTAATTTATGAAGATCATTATCTGGATGAAACCATAATGCATATGGCATGTCCTGCTTTAAGTCCTTTATCTCGGATGCCCAACTACAAGCTAAAGGATCAATAGGATTGATCGGAGTATCTTTTAATAAATACAAATATTGGGAATAAGTAATTGTTTTAATCTCTTTCTGGTCTAAAATCTTTGCCCATATATCAATTAAATGTGCGCGATGATGTCCTAAGGTTTCTCCGTCAAATGCAGTAACTAAAAATTTGTCTGATCGTCCGTCGTGTTTCACGCTTTGAAAAAACTTATCAACCGAATCTAGCCATACCCCAAAAAAGATTAAACTTACTCCGCGATTTCGAAAAATCACTTTAAAATTTTTTTTCTTACCTTGACGTGGAAATAAATCCTTTATTTCGTATCGTCTATTAAACGAAACATGATTAAATGCATTATCATATGCAATCTCATCTAAAACAATCCATTCATATCCTAAGCTTTGAATAATACGCGCAGTTTTTTTATCATACGCTAACTCTGGCAAAAAAAATCCTTTCGGCCGCGGCCGCCACACACTTTTAAAATACTTTTGATTTAAATTTTCATTCAGCTTTATTTGACGGATTATTTCTGATTTTGATAAAAACGGTAAAATTGGATGATACTTGGCTGATCCAACTAACTCAACTTGACCATTTTCAGCCAACTTTTTAATCCGTTCAAGTATATGTATATATCCATGCTCGACCAGCTTCTCTGTTAAGCTTGCGCAAATATTTAAGGTAATTTTCACTTTTGGCCGCGCTTCTAAAATAGACAAAATCTTATCATACGATTCAATTACTACCTTATGTATGA
>JALLOP010000026.1 GCA_027718005.1 Patescibacteria group bacterium AH-259-L07
AATGTCAAAATTGTAAAAATCAGTTCACGATCGAACCCGAAGATTTTGATTTTTATGAGAAAGTTAAAGTGCCTGCACCAACTTGGTGCCCCGATTGTAGATTTCAGCGTCGAGCATCGTTTCGGAATGAACGAAGACTTTTTCATTCCCAAAGCGCGAAATCGGGAAAGGATATACTCTCTCTCGTGCCGCCAGAAGCAGAACTAACAGTTTACGATGAGAAAGAGTGGTGGGCAGATGATTGGGATCCTTTAGCGTATGGGAAAGAATATAATTTCTCACGTCCGTTTTTTGAGCAGTTCCAAGAGTTGTTGCGAAAAGTTCCGCGATTTAGCAGATCAGTCACGAACATGATAAATAGTGATTACTGCGCCAATGCTGGTTACCTTAAGAACTGTTATCTTTTGTTTCACTCAAGCAGGAGTGAAGATTGTATGTATGGAAGCGGAGTGAGATCTTCTAGTAATTGTCTAGACAATGCCTATGTCAACAAATGCGAGCGTTGCTATCAAAACTTCTGGTTGACTAACTGCCACCAAACCCACTTCTCTGTTCAGTGCGAAGATTGTATCGGCGTCTGGTTTTCCAAAAACTGTAGAGGATGCACTCATTGCTTTGGGTGCGTTAACCTTCGCAATCAGAAGTACCATATTTTCAATCAACCATACTCAAAAGAGGAATATAAAAAGAGGATCGCGGATTTTAGATTCAATACCTGGACTGGACTGATGAAGGCAGTTCAAGAGTCACATTCATTTTGGCTTCGTTTTCCAAATAAATTCATGCAAGGAATCAAAAACACAAATGTTTCGGGAGACTATATATTCAACTCAAAAAATGTGAAACATAGTTATCTGGTCCGTGAAAGCGAAGATCTCAAATATGTGCAACATTTTCAATTTCCCTACAATAAAGATTGCTATGACCATACCGTATGGGGGGCGAGGAACGAATTGAGTTATGAGTGCTGTGTATGTGGCATGGGAACGTTTCATATCAGATTCTGTTATGATTGCTGGACTGACGTGCGCGAACTCGAGTATTGCATGTATTGCTCTTCCTCTTCCTATCTGTTTGGTTGTGTTGGCATTCGTAAGAAACAGTACTGTATTTTTAACAAACAATATTCCAGAAAGGAGTATGAGAAACGTCGCGAGAAGATCATCGCGCATATGAGCGATATGCCTTATGTAGATAAAAAAGGAAGAGTATATCGGTACGGAGAATTTTTTCCTGTTGAACTTACTCCATACGGTTATAACAACACCATTGCTCAGGAATACTTTCCGCTCACGCGAGAACAAAGTCAGGCCAGAGGCTATCCTTGGGTTGAAAAAGAAAGGAGTGAATATGCTATCGCAAGACAAGCTTCCGATCTTCCCGATGCCATTGAAGACGCTTCCGATACCATTCTTGAGGAGATTATCGCGTGTGCTTCTTGCGGGCATGCCTATCGTATTCTTCCTCAAGAACTTGCATTTCTTCGAGGTGAAAGTATACCTCTCCCCAGACAGTGCGTGGACTGCCGTCATAGCGAACGGCTCGACTGGCGTAATCCGCCGAAATTTAATCATCGTCAATGTCAGTGCGCAGGCGAAAAATCAGATAACAAAGTATATAAAAACACGGTAGAACATTTCCATAAAAACAATCATTGCTCCAATGAATTCGAAACCACGTATGCCCCAAATCGCAAAGAGATTGTTTATTGCGAAGCATGCTACCAACAAGAAGTAGTATGATAAAAGTATGCGAAGTCCCTCACTTGTAGTCCCTCACCCAATGGTAATTGGGTGAGGGATGAGGGGTGAAAAATGTTACCAATCCGAAGTAGTTTAATTTTATGAAATCTGAAACTAAAATCCCTCACCTAGCAGTGATAAAAATGCCATCGCATTTTTGAAAAAAATGCATCGCTGCTGGGTGAGGGATCAAAATTGCATATGAATACTCAAATCAAAAATTGTCAGAATTGTAAAGGTGATTTTCAGGTTGAGCCAGAAGATTTTGATTTTTACAAAAAAATGGATGTACCAGCGCCAGACTCATGTCCTGATTGCAGGTCCCAAGAGAGATCAGCGTTTCGCAATGAAAGCATTTTTTATAAACGAACATGTGATGCGAGTGGTAAGCAGATAATCTCAATCTATTCACAGGATAAACCATTTATAGTATATGATCAAAAATATTGGTGGTCTGATACATGGGATCCTATGGAATATGGAAGAGCATATGATTTTGATAAACCGTTTTTTGCTCAATGTAAAGAATTATTTTTACAAGTTCCCCGGCTGTCCATTATTAATAAGCAAAGTGTAAATAGTGATTATTGTAATTATTCTTTGGAGAATAAAAATTGCTATTTGTGTTTTGGTGGTCATTATAATGAGAATTGTGCGTATTGCTGGTATAATTGGCAGGATAAGGATTGCTATGATTGTTTAGAGGTTATTAAAAGTGAGCTCTGTTATCAAGGAAATTTTGGTGACAAATTATATAAATGTGCTTTTGTAGAATACTGTTTTGATTCTGTTGATTGTTATTTTAGCTATAACTTACGCGGATGCCAGAATTGTTTTTTATGTACAAATTTGCGCACCAGACAATATTATTTTTTAAATCAACCTTATAGTAAAGATGAATATGTTAAAAAAGTATCATCATTTTTAAATGGGCAGTACAAGAGCGTAAAGCGTGCTCTTGATGTATTTGATAAACTTAAAACAGAGACAATTAGAGACCCCATATATCAGAAAAATTGTGTGCGGTGCATTGGTTCAGATTTAGAAAATTGTAAAAACATTCAGCACGGGTTTAATGTAGAATATAGTGAAGACTGTAAATATGCATACCATAAAATTACTCAAACGTATTCATCAATGGATATTAATAAGATGGGGTATGATCGATCAGATTATTGCTATCAAACCATTGGATGCGCTGGTTTAAATAATTGTACGTTTTGTGATTCATGCTGGAACAATAGTGATCTTATGTATTGCAATTTGTGTTTTTCGTCAAGTAATTTATTTGGCTGTATAGGATTGAAACATAAGCAATACTGCATTTTAAATAAAAAATATAGTAAGCAAGAATACGAAACATTAGTTCCCAAAATCACTCAACACATGAATGATATGCCGTATAAAGATAAGAAAGGAAGAGAATACAAATATGGTGAGTTTTTCCCACCAGAATTATCTCCGTTTGCCTACAACGAGACAACAGCGCAAGAATATTTTCCGCTATCTTTTAAAATGGCACAGGACAAGGGATATATATGGCGTACTTTTGAAGAAAAAAAGCATCAAATTACTAAAGATCCACGCGATCTACCAGATAATATAAATGATGTTGATGATGCTATACTTGATGAAGTTATTGGCTGTCAGCATCAAGGTACGTGTGAGGAACAGTGCATTACTGCGTTTAAAATTATTCCTGACGAACTCCAGTTTTATAAAAGGATGAAGCTTCCGTTGCCGCGTCTTTGTCACAATTGTCGTCATCATCAACGACGTAAACAACGTAATCCAACAAAATTATGGCATCGAAAGTGCCAGTGCGCTGGTGAGAAATCTGATAACAACGTATACAAAAACACGGTTGAACATTTTCACGGCACTGATCACTGCTCTAATGAATTTGAAACTACGTATTCCCCCGAGAGAAAAGAGATCGTGTACTGCGAGGAATGCTACCGACAAGAGGTAGTATAATAGGCATTCCGAAGTCTCGCCGAAGCCTTGGCGAAGGCGGATGAAAAGTGTTATCAAAATGAAGTAGTATAGATTTAGAATTAAGAATTATGAATTAAGAATTATGAATAAAACAGAGACAAAGAAGTGTCAGAATTGTAGACAACAGTTCGTAATTGAACCTGATGATTTTGTATTCTATGAAAAACTCAAAGTACCGCCACCAGGTTTATGCCCGGACTGTCGCATGAAACGGAAACTGGTATGGCGTAATGAACAAACGTTATATACAAGGACCTGTAATCTTTGTAAACGTTCAATAGTCACGATGTATCACCCGCAATCGCCCTATGTCGTCTATTGTCAGGATTGCTATGCCTCTGACAAATGGGATCCGTATTCCTATGTCATTACCTATGACAAGTCGCGTCCATTTTTTGAACAACTTCAGGAGTTAGTTCTAAAAGTTCCTCATCAAAATATATATACGAATGTTGGAACAAATGTTAATACTGAGTACCAAAACTTCGCAGGGTATAATAAAAACTGTTATCTTGTTTTTAATGCAGGTAATAATGAAGATTGCCGCTATGCACGGGGTCTTCGGGTTTGCAAGGAAGTGGTTGATTCTTACTTTGTGATAAAGGCCGAGGGGTGTTATGAATGTGTTAATACAGAAGAAAGTTATAACGTGCGTTATGGGCAGAATGTAGTGGGGTGTCTTGACTCATGGTTTTTGCTCAGTTGTCGAAATTGTCAGAATTGTTTTGGATGCATCAATTTGTATAACAAGAAGTATCATTTCTTTAATGAGCCACTTTCAAAAGAGGCGTATAAGAAACGCATCACAGAAATACGAGGGAGCTATACAAAAATTCAAGAGTCGTGGAAAAAGTTTGAACAGTTATCCTTGCAGTTTCCGCACAGACAACATAACAATATAAAATCAGTTAATTCCGAAGGCGAATATATTTTCGAGTCGAAAAATTGTAAGCAGTGTTTTGAGGTTGCCCAATGTGAAGATTGCAGGTTCTGCTTTGCAATAAAAGCAACAAAAGATTCGTATGATTGTGTTGGCTATGGCTACAGCTCTGAGCTTTTATTAGAAACAGTAGCTGTTGGTTATTCGTATAACGTTATTGCAAGCTGGGGAGGGAGGGCATTGAGGAACGTAGAGTATAGCCTTAAGCTCGAGGACTGCGAGGATTGTTTTGGCTGTGATGGATTACGTAATGCACAATACTGTATTTTGAACAAACGGTACAGCAGAGGTGAATATGAGAAATTAAGAAAGCACATTATTGATGAGCTTATCCAGCGCGGGCAGTATGGAATATTTTTCCCGCCTTCCATGTCATTTTTTGCCTATAATGAGACTCTTGCTCAAGGCAATTATCCACTTTCTAAAAAGCAAGCAATCTCTGAAGGGTTTCGCTGGGAAGATAATATTCCCAGAACGAGAGATCAAGAAACGATGTCGCCAGAGCAAATTCCTGATCATATCAAAGATGTTCCGGATAACATTCTCAAGGAAGTTTTGAAATGTATAAGCTGTGGTTATAACTATCGTTTAATTCGTCCCGAGCTTGAATTTTACCGAAAGATGTTGATTCCTGTTCCACGTAAATGTTTTAATTGTCGCCACCTTGATCGCTTACGCCGCCGTGGCCCACTCAAATTATATTCACGTACGTGTGATAAGTGTGGCAAAGCCATCCAAACAATCTACGACCCAGAGCGTAAGGAAATAGTTTACTGTGAAAAGTGTTATCAACAAGAGGTAGTATAGACAATTTAAAAATCAAAAGTTAAAGGTCAAAATGACAAATCAAAATTCAAAATCAGTTAAATGCCAGAATTGTAAACAACACTTCACGATCGAACCTGAAGATTTTGATTTTTATGAGAAGATTAAGGTGCCGGCACCTACTTTTTGTCCTGACTGTAGACTGCAAAGACGGTTAATGTTTAGAAATGAGCGCAGTTTGTATAAAAGAAGGTGTGAACTTTGTGGTAAAGATACGATATCTATTCATTCTCCTGATAAACCACTTAAAGTGTTCTGCTCTCCATGCTGGTGGTCTGATAAATGGGATCCATTAGAATATGGTAGGGAATATGATCCAAGTCGCAGTTTCTTTGAGCAGTTCAAGGAACTCGAAATGGCGGTGCCATATCCGAATCTTATCGTAGACCACCCGACAAATGTGCGAAGCGACTACGTGAACCACGCAGGCCAGGTGAAAGATTGCTACCTTGTTTTTGATTCCGACAATTGTGAGAATACTCACTATGCGGCAACATTGGTTGATGTCAAAGACTCGATGGATTGCAACGTGATGTGGGAGTCACAGCTTTGTTATTGGGATATCAATTGTATGCGCTGCTACAACACATTCTTTTCAGAGGACTGCACGGACTGTCATGATATTTACTTTTCAAAGCATCTCTCAGGTTGTAGTAATTGTTTTGGATGTATCAACTTACGGAATAAGAGCTATCACATTTTCAATAGGCCGTATAAGAAAGAAGAGTACGAGAGAAAATTCAAAGACTTTACCCTCGACACCCACTCTTCAGTCGAAGCTCTTAAGGCAAAGGTTCATACATTTTGGGGGAGACATCCTCATAGGTATATGCTTGGATGGCACAACGTTAACGTTTCAGGAGATTATGTATATGAATCGAAACAGACCCACTATTCTTACCAGACAAGAGGAGTGGAGAATGGTAAGTACTGTTGTCGCATTGGTATGAAGCCAGCAAGGGATGTATACGACTATTTTGAATGGGGAAATGGCGCACAAAGAATCTATGAGGGTATTACTGTGGGAGAAAGGGTTGATAACGTGCGATTTTCTTTTTTCGTGCTAAGAAACTGTCTGAACATTGAGTACTCTGTATATATAATCTCATCATCAAACCTTTTTGGTTGTGTCGGTATAAGAAACAAGGAGTACTGCATACTGAATAAGCCTTATTCAAAAGGGGATTATAAGAAACTGAGAGAAAAAATTATACACGATATGAATGAGTATCCTTACGTTGATAGTAAGGGACGGACATATAAATATGGCGAGTTTTTCCCATACGAGCTGAGCTTGTTCGATTACAATGAATCAACGGCAATGCAGTACCAACCACTCACTAGAGAAGAGGTTTTAGAGAGTGGGTGGCGGTGGCGCGAGCGAGAACCGAGCAAACATACTATCACTATGCGACCCGATGAAATGCCTAATAGTATCGGCAAGGTGTCTGACAAAATTGTAGAAGAAGTGCTTGAGTGTAGTGAGTGTCAGCGAGCGTTTCGTGTGATTAAGCCAGAACTGGAGTTGTTACGGCGGTTCGGGTTTACATTGCCGCGGAACTGTCCCGACTGTCGTCATATGGAGCGATTTAACCGTATTACACCGCCACGTTTATGGCACAGGAAATGCCACTGCGGTGGCACAAGATCGGAGGATGGAAGCTACCAGAATACTACCGAACATTTTCATAAAAATAACCACTGCCCAAATGAATTCAAAACCTCTTACTCCCCAGAGCGTAAGGAAATAGTTTACTGTGAAAAATGTTATCAATCCGAAGTAGTCTAGATTTAGAATTAAGAATTATGAATAAAACAGAGACAAAGAAGTGTCAGAATTGTAAACAACAGTTCACCATCGAACCTGACGATTTTGATTTTTATAATAAAATCAAGGTGCCGCCACCAACGTTTTGTCCAGAATGTAGGATGCAAAGACGAATGGCATTCCGCAATGAACGGACGTTGTACAAAAGAGATTGTGATTTGTGCAATAAGGTGGTCATTAGTGCATATCCAAAGGCGGCACAATTTACCATATATTGCTCCGAATGTTGGTGGGGAGATTCGTGGGACCCAATGAAATACGGCCAAGGATATAACCCCACTAAACCCTTTCTTACTCAATGGAAAGAACTTCAAAGCAAGGTTCCCAGACCATACGTAAATAACCTCACAGGTGCCACGATGGTAAATAGTGAATATACCAACTGTGCTGGAGAGCTCAAAAACTGCTATCTCGTATACGGTTCAATGAGAGACGAAGACTGCGCATATTCACATTACCTAAACTATTCCCGTCATTGTTTTGATAATCTCTATTGCATTAAAGGGGAAAATTGCTATGACTGTCTCGATATTGAGAATTGCTACGGATTGCAATATTCGCAATCGTGTGTGGGATGCCGTGATTCTACGTTTCTTTTCGATTGCCGAAACTGCTCTGACTGTATTGGTTGCGTGGGATTACGAAACAAGAAATATTATATATTAAACAAGCCCTATGCCAAAGAAGAATATTTTGAAAAGAAAGATAAACTCGCACTGCATACCCGAACGGGCATAAAATCATTTCAAGAGCAATACAAAAACGTCTATTATTCATCGCCGCGAAAGTATTATCACGGACAGATGAATAAGGATTTCTCGGGCGACTATATCGCTAACACCGAAAATACGCATCAATCCTTCTATATCAAACACGCAAGAGGGTGTAAGTTTGTGTTCTGGTGTAACAATGCCGAGGATGTTTACGACTACATGTCCTGGGGTGATATGGAGCTCTCATATGAATGCGTTTCCAACGGTTACAATAGCTATCATTGTTTGTTTACGGATGCTTCGTGGAGTGACAACAAGGACCTTGAGTATTGCAGTTTGTGCTTTACCTCATCGAATCTCTTTGGATGTATTGGGCTTCGAAGTAAGAAACACTGCATTCTAAATAAACAGTACTCAGAAGTTGAATATAAATCTCTTCGAGAAAAAATAATCGGAGAGATGAAGACGTACCCATACCGTGACATACGAGGGATTCCATATCTGTACGGAGAATTTCCTCCTATCGAATTGTCGCCATTTCTCTATACAGATACTGTCGCTCAGGAGCACTTTCCTCTCACAAAAGAGGAAATTATCAAAAACGGATTTCGTTGGGAAGAGCGCAAAAAACGAAATTATATTGTCACAATAAAGGCGGAGGAGCTCCCCGAGACAATTGATGAAATTGATGACTCAATTTTGGATGCAGTTATAGAATGTGTGCACAAAGGTGAATGTAATGACCAGTGCACAGAGGCATTCAAGATAATAGTTCAGGAGCTACAATTTTATCGAAAAATGAATATACCGCTCCCACAGCTTTGTTATAACTGTCGTCATTCAGGGAGAGTTGCCGCAAGAAATCCGCTCAAGCTCTGGCACAGACAATGCCAATGTGCAGGAGAACATTCAGATAACAAGGTATACACCAATACCTCAAAGTTTCATCAACCACATGAACTAAACGAGCACTGTCCCAACGAGTTTGAAACAACGTATGCACTGGACAGAAAAGAGATCATCTATTGTGAGAAGTGTTATCAACAAGAGGTCGTATGAAATCTGAAACTAAAACTTGTCAAAACTGTAAAAGCCAGTTCACCATCGAACCTGACGATTTTGATTTTTATAATAAAATCAAGGTGCCGCCACCAACGTTCTGTCCAGAATGTCGGCTAAGACGACGGTTTATGTTTAGGAATGAGCGTATATTGTATAAACGAAAATGTGATCTTTGCAAAAAGGAGGTAATTTCTATCTATTCCCAGGACAAGGATTATAAAGTTTACTGTCCGCCATGTTGGTGGTCGGATAAGTGGGACGCACAAGAATATGGCCGAGAGTATGATTTTAGTCTGTCATTTTTTGAACAATTTGATGAGTTGATGCACAAAGTTCCCCATGTGGCGCTCATTGGAATTCATAAAACACTGGTGAATTCTGAATATACAAATCAAGTTGGCAGTCTTAAGAATTGTTATTTGATTACTAATTCTGACTATGATGAGCGCTGTTATTATGCTTCGGGCCTTGAACACTCATTTGATTGTTTTGATATGTACAATTCTACCCATAATGAACTTTGTTATGATTCGCTATATCTTGCTAAGTGCAATCGAGTATTTTTTTCTCAAAATAGCGAAGCCTGTGTTGACTCGCTTTTCTTAAAAGACTGTATTGGCTGTGTTAATTGTTTTGGGTGTATTAATTTACGAAATCAGCAGTATCATATTTTTAATAAGAAATTTAGCCCAGAAGGGTATAAGGAAGAATTAAGGCGTTTAGGCTTTGACTCAGGTTCTTATATTTCTTCGGAAGCCTTCCATTCGCGAGCAAAAGAATTTTGGAGTCGCTTTCCTAATAAATTTATCCACGCCCGGCGTAATAAAAATATTTCAGGTGACTATATTTACAACTCAAAGAATACCCATGACTCTTTTGACGTCAATGGAGCAGAGGATTCGCGATATTGCACACTTTTGATGGCACCAGGGACAAAGGCAGCATATGATTATACCGAATATGGTGACAGTGCTGAGCTTATCTATGAAACACAATTAGCTGGCCTGCAAATATATAATATTAAATTTAGCCATTTAGTCTGGTCTGGCTCAAGAAACGTTGAATATTCATATCTTACCCCTCAGAATTGTTCCAACATTTTTGGATGTGTTAGTTTGCGTAATCAGAATTATTGTATTTTGAATAAAAAATATAAAGAGGGAGAATACTTTGACCTCAGAGATAAAATTATTCAGCACATGCAGGACCACTCTTATAAAAATAAGATCGGACATACCTATACGTATGGAGAATTTTTTCCGCCAGATATTTCTCCCTTTTGCTATAATGAAACAACGGCTCAGGAATTTTTCACCCTCAATGAAAAAGAGTCTATGAGTCAAGGATATCAATGGAAGGGACCAGAGACAAGAAATTATCAGATCAGCCTACAATCAGAGGATTTACCAGATCATATTAGAAGTGTTTCCGACGCGATTTCAAAAGAAATTATCAGCTGCGCTCATCAAGGAACATGTAATGAGAATTGTACTACTGCTTTCCAGATAATTTCAGCAGAGCTTCAGTTTTATAAAAAGATGAATCTTCCCCTTCCTCGATTGTGTCCTAACTGTAGACACTCGCAAAGACTCAAACAACGTAATCCATTAAAACTCTGGACTCGTAAATGCCAGTGTGCCGGAGAACATTCAGACAATAAAGTTTATAAAAATACCGCTGAGCATTTTCACAGTACTAACCACTGTTCAAACGAATTCAAAACCTCTTACTCCCCAGAGCGGGAGGAGATAGTTTACTGTGAAAAATGTTATCAAAGTGAAGTTGTATAATTGAATTATAAGTTACAAATTATGAGTAAATTTCAAACTTCAAGAGCTCCCCATACCTTTTTATTCTATGATGAAAGTGGCGATACCGGTACGAAGTTTGATAGCGGTTCAACGCGATATTTTATATCAACCATTCTTGTTATTCCGCGATCTTTAGTTAAACAAACAACAGAAGTTTTCACTTCAATAAGAAGCGAATATATGTATTACTCTGAATTTAAGTATAATAAGATAAAAGGGGATTTATTAACTGATTTAGTAGAAGATTTTTCAAAGATAAAAGGAATTACTGCATTTTCTTTAATTATCGATAAAACAAAATATTCAGGAAAATCTCTTACTCAAGAAGTCCGTCGATCAAGGATTGGAAGACATAAATTTTCTGATTTTTGTATCATGCACACGTTGCAAAAAACAAAAATGCATTTGCGTGGTAAATTAAAAGAGGGAGAACTTTACATCGATAGAATAGAACGGCTACGAGAGTCGCAATTTGATAATTATATTTATTCTAACGTTAACAAGAATAGTAATGTTATTGGACGTATTACCCATGTAGATTCTTTTTGTGTGCCCTTAATTCAAATGGCTGATATTATTTCTGGGATTATTCGTGATGAGGTAGAGAATAAGAAAGCTGTTGGCAAAGATCATACAGATTTGTGGCGAAAGATAAAAAAGTTTACCAGGATTTATAATATTGAAACCGAAATTAATTTGAAAAAATTAAAAGTGATATAGACAAATAAAAAAGGAGCTACTAGCGAGCACATAGGCTACGTTCACTCCAATAGTAATTATATCATATATATATGTATTGTCAACTCATGCTTTGTGGATAACTTTATATGAATCAAGAAACCAAAATTTGTCAAAATTGCAAGCAACAGTTCACCATTGAACCTGATGATTTTGATTTTTACAAGAAAATCAAGGTGCCGCCACCAACGTTTTGTCCAGAATGTCGGCTCGTGAGAAGATTGGCATGGAGGAATGAATCAACTCTGTATAGACGAAAGTGTGATGCGCCAGGACATTCTGAAGAAGTGATTTCAATGTATCCTAAGGATAAATCAGTGGTAGTGTATGACCAAAAGTATTGGTGGTCTGATGCATGGGATGAATTAAAACAAGTAGGACAAGAATATGACTTTTCGCGCCCATTTTTTGAACAGTTTAGAGAGCTATTGAGGAAGGCACCAATGCCTGCGTTGACCACAGAGTATCCTACCATGGTGCGCAGCGAATATTCTAACTGGGCAGGTGATTTAAAGAATTGCTATCTTATTGTTGATGCAGATCTTGTAGAGGATTCTGCATATGGTTCAGGAATTGTGCAGTGTAAAGATTGTTATGACATTGATTTTACACGGTATTCTGAATTATGTTATTTTGGTTTTGATCTTGAAAAATGCTTTGAGGCGATTTATTCAGTAAGTTGTAAAGATTGTTATAATATATATTTTTGCAAAGACTGTGTGGGATGTTCATATTGTTTTGGGTGTGTAAATTTACGCAATAAAAAATATTATATATTTAATCAGCCCTATTCAAAAGAGGAATATGAGAAAGAGATAGAAAAACTCAATCTACGTTCATATAAAGGGTTTGCTAATACAAAGGTACAGGTTCAAGAAATTTGGGATAAATATCCAAAACGGAGCTATCGAGGATTATATAATAAAAATGTAAGTGGAGATTATATATATCATTCTAAAAATACGCACTATGGTTTTTTAGTTACTGATGTTGAAGACAGTAAATACATTGCACTTACCCATTCAAAGCCAACAAAAGGGTGTTATGACTATACTGATTTTGGAGATAATGTTCAAAATCTGTATGAATGTATGACCATAGGGCTTGGCGGTGAGAACATAAAGTTTAGTCATCTCGTGTTTAGAATCGTGAGAGACATAGAATACAGTTATTGGTGTATGCGTTCATCACATCTGTTTGGCTGCGTGGGACTGAAAGATAGACAGTATTGTATTTTAAATAAGCAGTATAGTAAAGAAGAGTATGAGAAATTAGTCCCTCAAATCATTCAACACATGAAAGATATGCCCTACAAAGATAAAAAAGTAAGAGTATACAAATATGGTGAATTCTTCCCGCCAGAATTGTCTCCGTTTGCCTACAATGAAACCATTGCGCAAGAGTACTTTCCCTTAACCAAACAACAAACAACAGAACAGGGCTATACATGGAAAGATCCTGAGAAAAGGGATTATGAAATTACGATACAGCCACAAGATTTACCAGACCATATCAAAGAGGTAAAGGATGACATATTAGATCACGTTATAGGTTGTGAACATAAGGGCAGGTGTAATCATCAGTGTAGGACAGCATTCCGTATTATTCCTCAGGAATTCCAGTTTTATCAAAAGATGCAGTTGCCCTTACCACGATTGTGTCCAAGTTGTAGACATTATGAGAGGATTGCTCAGCGCAATCCCTTAAAGCTCTGGCATCGCACGTGTCAATGCGCAGGAGAAAAATCTGATAATGAGGTATATACTAACACCATAGAGCATTTTCATAAAGATAAACATTGCCCGAATGAATTTGAAACTACGTATGCACCAGAGAGAAAAGAGATTGTGTATTGCGAGAAGTGTTACCAGGCTGAGGTAGTCTAATTATTATATGAATAAAAAAACACTTAAATTCCCATCTCATTTCAAAGAATCTATTCTCGCACGAGATAAAGGTGCTACCACACGGCTTTTTGATGAAAAAAATATATCTGTTGGCGATACGATTGACTTTCTTGATCGTGATACAGGTGATCGATTTGCCACTGTGAAAGCTACGAAAGTATACGAGAAACCGTTTCAGGAAGCTATGCAGGATGCACATGATATTCAGGGTATGTATGATCAATATGAATCATATCACCAAAGAAAGATCCAACCCGATACCCCAATGAAGTTTATCTATCACGAAATTATAGAGAAATTTTCAACGCCTGAAGGGGTTCAAGTAGAAAAATTGGATTAAGGTAATTTATTAAGCAGAATCTTGCAAGATCTTATGAATCAAGAAACTAAAACTTGTCGGAATTGCCAAAGCGAGTTCATAATTGAACCTGAGGATTTTGATTTTTATAACAAAATCAACGTTCCTTCACCAACGTTTTGTCCGGCTTGTCGGCTGCAGCGACGACTTGCATGGCGCAATGATCGCACCCTGTATAAGAGAAAATGCAGTCTTTGTAAAGAAGAGATTATTGCCATGTATTCCTCCGAGGTTGCATTTCCTGTTTACTGTCGATCGTGCTGGTATTCTGATAAATGGGGAGGATTAGAATATGGTCAAGGGTATAATTTTAGTTTGTCCTTTCTTGAACAGTTTAAAAAATTAATGCATACGGTACCACGGCTCGCACTCCAAGTTGATAATTGTGTAAACTGTGATTATACGAATCAGATTGTTGATAGTAAGAATTGTTATCTTGTTAGTTCAGCTTCGGATAATGAAGATTGTATGTATAGTCATAGAATTTTGAATTCTAAAAATTTGGTAGATTGTTTTCTCTTGCTTAAATCTGAGAATTGCTATGAATCAATAGAGTGCTGGGATTGCTCGCAGCTTATTTTTTCAGAAAACGCGGCTGATAATTTTAATCTTTTATTTTGTTATGACGCCCGTGGTTCACAAAATTGTTTTATGAGCTCTAATTTGCGACTGGCATCATATCATTTCTATAATCAAAAGCTTTCTTCGCAGGAATTTAAGAAAAGGATGAAACAGATTGATACGGGTTCATATAAAAATATTCAACACTACAGAAAAGAATTTGATGGTTTGTTACAAAAAAATATTCATAGATATTCTAATTTCAAAAACGTGGTTAATTCAGTCGGTGATTCTTTTAGCAATGCCAAGAATTGTTATTACTTTTTTAATGGGGCTGACGCGGAAAATTGCCGTTATTGCCTTTTTGTTAATGATGCGAAAGACTCAGTAGATATCAATAATGGGTGTTGCACTATGGAGCTTAATTATGAGGTGTGCACCACAGGAGTAAAGGCATACAATATTAAATTTTCTGTTGATACCTGGCCTGAGGCCAGAAATATTTCTTATTCAGATTGCTGCAGAAATGGCTCACACGATCTTTTCGGGTGTATATCTTTGAGAAAAAAGAGTTATTGCATTTTAAACAAGCAATATAATAGACAAGAATATGAGAAACTTAGAGAAAAAATCATTCGACATATGAATGACATGCCCTATACAGATAAAAAGAACAGAATTTACGAATATGGAGAATTTTTTCCAGCTGAACTCTCGCCCTTTGCTTATAATGAGAGTGTAGCACAAGAATATTTCCCTTTGAGCCAGGAGCAGGCTATACAACAAAACTATGGGTGGAGAAAAATAGACAAGCCGCGGTATCAGCCAACCATCGAGACTGACGCATTGCCGGATCATATTAAAGACGTAAACGATGATATTCTTGATCAAATTATTACTTGTGCACATAAGGGCAGGTGTAATGATCAATGTACAACCGCGTTTAAAATCATTTCGGACGAACTTAATTTTTATAGAAGAATGAATCTTCCATTGCCACGGCTATGTCCCAACTGCCGTCATTACGAGAGGTTTAAAAGGCGAAAGCCTATAAAATTATGGCGTCGTCAATGTATGTGTGATTACAAGGTTTATAAAAATACAAGAGAGCACAAGCATCGTCCAAAAGGAAGGTGT
>JALLOP010000027.1 GCA_027718005.1 Patescibacteria group bacterium AH-259-L07
TTTTGATATAATAAAGCTAATAACAAAAGAACTTTAACAAAAAGGAGGCACAGATGAAATTGTTGAAGACAAGCTTTATTGCAAGCCTATTTTTAACAATAGCGAGTGTACCGTTGGTTCATGCGGAACAAGGTTCACACTCTCTATTGTCATTTAGCTCTGAAGATGAGTTTTACCGTGCGATTAAAGAGTTTTCTCAAGAAGAGTTAGGCATGACACTTGATTTTGAAGAGCCAACAAGTTCTATAGAAGATAAAACACCCCAGGCGCTAAATAATAGTATACAGTATTATTATTTTGCTAAAGTTTGTCCTAAACTACGGTTCTGGAGTGAAAATACGCCATTGTGCTCATTGTATGTTTATTGGGATACCTCGCCCTTTTCTTCCAGTTTTAGAGAACAGTATGATACCACAGATTATGATATATTTGTTCGTAAGCTAGAACGGTACCAATTTGTTAGCAAGGGAGAACAAAAAGTTCCATCTTTTAATCCTGCGCAAGAAAAGTTATATGGTACGGTTAAAAAGATTGTGGACATATTTCATGAGGGATTTCATAGTTATGCTGGCCGATCAGGAGCGAGTATTATTTCAGGAAAGAGATGCGCCCTTACTATAGGGAATCGTCGTATTGAGGAGGCTGCTGCCACTGTTGTTGGGGAACGTGCGAGCGCGCTCTTTATAAGCACATATATTGTGAATAAAGATATTCGTCCCCAATGGTACATAGAAAGATATTTTTCTAAGGGCTCTGATTTTGATAAAGCCAATGTTCTGTATGATTCACTGACGGTAATTTATGAAAGTGATGTGCCTGACTCAATAAAGTTAGCAAAAAAGGGTAATGTGAATAACGCAGAGCTTTTTTCTCGACTCATTCATGGCCGTTACTACCGAGATTTTGAAAAACTATGGGATGACACTGATAATCCTAAAAAGAGCATTAAACTATTTTTACAGATTCTTAAAAGTGATACTGATCAGATAAAAAGTGCGGGGCTAAAGAGTAAATCAATAGAATATTAAATAGACTAAGATGAGAAATCTTGGTCTATTTGTTTTTGACAACGTTATATAATATCTTTATACTAATAACAGCTATTTACATACACAACAAGGAGAAAAAGACGCTAGCGTTATAAGTCGGGTTTGCGAGCCCGGCTTTTTGTGTTTGAGGTGACCTACTCCCTAATTTTGCAATACATACAATGGCAGCACACTCCGACTCTGTCGGAGGCCCTATTTGGGCACTGTGCTGCAGGGGTTATATGACTACAACCCGAAATACATGTTTATAAAGAGCTTGTGATGGCGAAATTGGAGAGGGGTTCTCGAAATTTTTTTAAGAAATTTCGAGAAAGTTATCCACAATTAATTAGCACTCGGGCTTGACGAGTGCTAATTATTATGTTACTATTTTATTATGACGGAAAGACAACAAAAACTATTACACTGTATTATTTCAGAGTATATTAAAACAGCCCAGCCAGTAGGTTCAACGTGTGTTGTGGATAAATTAAACGTAAGTTCTGCAACGATTAGAAATGAAATGGCTTGTTTGACTGAAGAGGGTTATTTATCTCAACCTCATACATCTGCAGGAAGAACGCCTACGGTACAAGGGTTTGAATACTATATTGAGCACTTATTAGTTAAACGCACACCCACTAAGACAGAAAAGCAGGCATTGAATAAGGGTAGGCAAAAAGCACTAGCAGCAGGAGATAAGGATAGTAAAGAAGCACAAGAAATAGTGATGAAATATTTTGCCCAAGAGGTTGCTGCGCTTTCAGGCGAGCTCAGCATTTTAGTATTTGACGGTGATAATTTTTATTACACCGGACTGTCCTATCTTTTTAATCAACCCGAGTTTGCTGAGCAAAAGGTAGTATATAACATATCATATATTGTTGATCATTTAGATAGAATTATGACTGATGTTTTTGACAGTCTTGGAGATGAGACAGAGGTTTTAATTGGAAAGAAAAATCCTTTTAGTGAGTTATGCGGAGCAATCTTTACTCGCTGTCAACTACCATCACGGCGCACCCATAATATATTTGGTCTTTTAGGCCCGGTGAGAATGGATTATGGCAAAAACCTTGGTCTGATAAACTATGTTAAAAAATTGATCGGCCGGTAAAATCCTAATTTATTTAGGGCGGAAGGCTAATTTTAAAAATCATTCAATGAGCATAGAAAAGTTTGAAAAAGGGCCCTCTTTAACAGAACAGTTTGAAACCCCAGAGGCGATGGAATTTTATGGTGGAGAGGTAGAGGTCGTTGATATACACCCAGAAAATAAGAAGACCGAGATACCTGTTGTGGTAGCTCCAGGATGGGCAGCCACGCCTGAAGTATTAAGAGATAATATTTTAACATTGGCTGAATTGGGAAGAAGGACAATCTCTATAAAATCACCTCACGGAATAAAAGCTGAGAAAATTAAGAATTTCCCTGAGGCAGAATTACGAAAAGCGGCTGCTCTTATTAAAACGTTAGAAAAAAAGGATATTGATAAGGTTGATGCAGTAGGACATTCTGAAGCCGGGATTTATTTAACTCTTGCTGCAACTTTATATCCAGACAAGTTTAGAAATATAGTGCTGGTCGATCCAGGGGGAATGATTGGTAAAGATAACCCATGGCGTTTATCAGTTGGATTTTTACAAGATATAGTAAAGCAAATCATAAGAGGCATCAAAGATCGCAAACTTGCGAGGTCCACATTAACGTCTTTTCGAGAAGGGAGAAAGTCAATCAGTTCTGATCCGGCGAGAGCTTTTAAAGAAGCGATAGCTATCTCAAGAACTCAAATTCATGAACTTGTACGAGAATTAAAGAAAAAGGGCGTTGGTATATCGATTATTCATGCTGTAGATGATAAAATATTTCCTATGGACAGGATCCAGAAGATTGCCAGGGCTGATCAGGTTAATGGATTTTATTCAGTTAAAGGCACACATAATGAATTTTTTCTTAAACCTAAAAAATACACTCAATTAGCTGATCAGACATTAACTGCGTTGGAGTCTAAGCGCACATAATATGACCGATAAAGAAATTAAAAAGTTACAAAAGAAAATAAATCAGCTCGAAAAACAAGCTGAAGAATATTTAAATGGATGGAAGCGGGTAAAAGCAGACTATATTAATCGAGAAAGAGAAATTGAAAAAGAAAAACGTGACTGGGTAAAGTTTGCAAATAAAGACTTAATTTTACAGTTGTTGCCCGTTGTTGATAGTCTAAATCAATCCCTTAATCATATACCACAAGATAGAGGTGAGAGCGAATGGGTTAAAGGTGTAGCGCAAATTAAAATTCAGTTTGAAAGCTTTTTACAAAGTCAGGACGTTGAAAAAATAAAAACCGTAGGTGAGGTATTTAATCCAGAGTATCATGAAGTGGTTGGCAAAGAAGAGGGAGAGGGAAAAGAGCAGGAAAATGTTATTGTTCAAGACGTTCAAGCAGGATATACCATGCATGGAAACGTTATACGAGTTGCAAAAGTCATTATAAAATGAAATGCCAAATGTCAAAATCCAAATGTCAAACAAATATCTAATGTCAAATGATTAAATGTCAAAATGCGCTTTCGACATTAGTCATTTGAGAATTGGTCATTTATTTGTCATTTAGAAATTAGTCATCTGAAATTTGATTTTAATCAGCCATCTAAGTTTATTAAAGGTCGATTTAGAGGAGAATAATATGGCTGTTAATAAAAATACAGTTAATTTAATGAGAGCATATGGCATTAATTCCATTTCATCGCGGTTGGTTTTTGGAACCATGGGAAGAGATTGATCGAATATTTCCTAAATGGACGGATATGCGATCGGCAGATTTTTCACCTGCTTTAGATATGTATGAGAAAAAAGGAAAGGTAGTTGTAGAAACTGCCATTGCCGGCATTGACCCCAATAAGGTAGATGTTTCTATTGATAATGATGTATTAACTATTAAAGGGAAAACTGAGAAAAAGTCAGAGGTTGAAGAAGAAGATTATTATCGCAAAGAAGTAAGGCACGGAAGTTTTTACCGATCAGTTCGGTTGCCTGCTCATGTTGTGGGGAGTAAAGCTGACGCAAGTTTTAAAGATGGCGTATTAACCATTGAAATTCCTAAGGCCCCGACAGCGAAGACCGCGAAGAAGCTAAAAGTAAAGGTAAAAGGTGGGAAATAACCAATAATCAAGAGGCAAGTTAAATTTTCAATTCCCAATTTTCAATTTTCAATGGAGTCGAAAATTAAATCATTGAAAATTGAGTCATTGAAAATTCATTGTAAATTGGGCTTTGAAAATTAAAAATTATAATCATTGTTTGGTTATTGTTTCTTGTTTCTTGTAGCTTTTAAGTTAAATTAATCATTAATTAAGATATTATTATGACTAAAATTATTGGAATTGATTTAGGGACCTCTAATTCTGCTGCTGCCTATATGGAGGCAGGAAAACCAAAAATGATTCCTTCAGCAGAAGGCACAACCATTGTGGGCGGAAAAGCATTTCCGTCGTATGTGGCATTTACTAAAGAAGAGCAGCGATTAGTTGGTGAACCAGCACGGCGTCAAGCAATGGCAAATCCTGATGGAACCGTGATTGGAGCAAAGCGAAAAATGGGCACTGATCATAAGTACACGATTTTTGGCAAAGACTATACGCCGCAGCAAATCTCTGCCTTTATCCTACAAAAAATTAAAAAAGATGCAGAAATGTATTTAGGGGATAAGGTTGAAAAAGCAGTGATTACCGTGCCTGCATACTTTAATGATAGTCAGCGTCAAGCCACGAAAGATGCAGGGTCTATTGCAGGATTAGAAGTAATACGATTAGTAAATGAGCCGACGGCCGCTTCACTGGCCTATGGTTTAGATAAAATAAAAGAAAAAGACCAGCAAGTATTGGTTTTTGATTTTGGCGCTGGTACCTTAGATGTAACGATTATGAATTTTGGCCAGGGGGTGTTTGAGGTGCGATCTACTTCTGGTGATACGCAATTAGGCGGAATTGATATGGATGAAGTATTAGTTAACTATATTACAGACGAGTTTAAGCAAAAAGAAGGCGTTGATGTTGGCTCTGATAAAATGGCAATCCAGCGTATTAAAGAAGCAGCTGAAAAGGCAAAAATTGAACTTTCCTCTACCTTAGAGACTGAGATTAATATTCCATTTGTTACGGCAACCAGTGAAGGGCCAAAGCATATGTTGCTAAAAATTACTAGAGCAAAGCTTGAAGAGCTTGTTAAGCCTATTGTTGAAAAGTGCCGTTCTTCTATTGAGCAGGCATTGGGCGACGCAAAGTTAAAACCAACTGATATTGAAAAAATTATATTAGTGGGTGGGCCTACGCGTATGCCGATTGTGCAAAAATTTATTGAAGATATTTTTGGACAAAAAATTGAGCGCGGGGTTGATCCTATGGAGTGTGTATCTATGGGCGCCGCTATCCAGGCGGCTATTTTGTCCGGAGAAGAAGAAGTCAAAGATGTACTGCTTTTAGATGTGACGCCACTGACCCTTGGCATTGAAACGCTGGGGAATGTGATGACGCCATTGATTGAGCGAAACACCACAATTCCAACTTCAAAATCACAAGTTTTTTCAACTGCTGCAGATAATCAGCCGTCAGTTGAAATTCATGTATTGCAAGGCGAGCGGTCAATGGCAAAAGATAATCGCACCTTGGGTAGATTTATGTTAGATGGAATTCCACCTGCGCCGCGCGGACTGCCGCAAGTTGAGGTAAGTTTTGAAATAGATGCCAATGGGATTTTAACCGTCACTGCTAAAGATAAGGCAACCAATAAGAGTCAAAATGTTACCATCAAAGATTCATCTGCCTTAAAAGAAGAGGAAATTGAGAAAATGAAAAAAGAAGCAGAAAAGTTTGCTACTGAAGATAGAAAACAAAAAGAATTAATTGATTTACGCAATCAAGCTGATACGATAGCATACACATCTGAGAAAGCATTAAAAGATGCGGGAGATAAAATAAGTAAGGAAGATAAGGAAAGTGTTGAGAAAAAAATCAAAGATCTTAAACAGGTAAAAGATAAAGATGATATAGAGAATATAAAAAGGGCTATTGATGAATTGTCGTCTGAGATTCAGAAAATAGGGAGTGCCATGTATGGGCCCTCCTCCGCTCCTGGCGGAGCTACGGAGGGTAAAACAGCGCCGGAATCAGAAAAAGAAGAGCCAGACAAGAAAAAAGGCAAAGACGAGCTAATTGAAGGCGAATTTGAAGAAGAAAAATAATTAGAATCCCGGCTTTGCCATATTGGACTAAAAAGCCGGGATTCAAAAGATTATTGATGCACAAAATCGGGGGTCGGACCCCCGATTTTAGTTTACTTTTTGGGCTCTATTTTGCATTCAGTATCAGAACAGACAAGTGTGCCGCTTCCTCTTAAGAGCGCCTATTTCTCTTTTTTAGTCCCCTATTTTTTCTGATATTCTCAGTATCTGGAGATTATTATAAGGAGCTGCGCTTTGCCAATCAGGTGAGGGTCTTACATCAATAATGCCGACAGCGTCCTTCTTTTCTTCTCTTTTGACAACGTCAGCGTTGCTTACAATCTGTACATTAAATTCTTCAGCTGCTTTTTAAAGCTATCAGCCTTTGTTTTGTCGAGCGTAATACAGTGACCGTGGCTTCTTGACTTGTCGAAATCCTGTAGAAGATACGTATCCATGTTTCCTCCTTTTTCAAAGGTTTTTCATGTAGTCACGCAGAATTTTTCGTGACTATTTAGATTCTGACACAAGTCAGAGTTTTGTCAAGGACCAGATTTTGTCATGATTTTGTCATGTAAGTATTGACAAGCACCTTAATTTATGCTAAAATTTAAGACAATAGATATTAACAATTCAATAGGAGGATTCAATGATGGGATTTTTATGGTGGCGTAAAAATCCAAGACCCAAAGTTCTTGAACCAGTTAAAGAGCCCCAGAAAGACATAGAGACGCTTATAGAAAAATACAGACTCGAGAAATTCTTATTAAATCCTGTAGCGCAGAAGTATATGGGTAATATCCCGGAAAGCGAGCTTAAGTATCTGAGGCGGATTGAAGAACAGATTATTGAACTTTTGCCAGATAAATTTCAAAGAGATATTTTCACAATTCTTGCTCGGCATGGGTTTGATATTGTTGATTTTATTGAAAAGGATGATTGGCGTGAGGATTTACAGAAATCATGTCGTGATATTTCCCATTTTCTTTACTATGGCGCTCCTTACCCAAAGGAGCCAGAATGGGAGCCGCTTCCTTTCCCTGGCAATGAGTTCTTTTTCTGGCTTTTGAAGCAAGCGAGATCGGAAAATATTTCAGATCGCACTGCGGAAATTTTTAAGACGTTTGTGGAGGCAGAGACGATACTTGATCATAGTTTTGATCAAGAGGAAAAGTCATGGATATTCGGTAGACTTATAGTAATATTTGCTGGTGAATGGGCAAAACAGTCAGCAGTACTGATCGATATCTTAAATGAGTCAAAAGAAGGAGAGCTATTCGTACGTGAATTGCTCGGATTAAAAAAATAGTGCCTCTATCTGTTATGGATAGAGGTATTATTTTAAAGAGCTTGAATCTCATCAGAGTTTTGTCAAGGATCAGACTCTGTCAGACCAGATTCTGTCCTGTATGAAATTTTTAAAAAGCCTTGACAGATTCTGTCATGTAGATTCTGTCGTGTATTGACAAGTCTACAAGTGTTTAAAAATCTACTATTCTAATAATGTTACCACAGAAGCAAAATAGAGGAGGAGAAAAAGATGATGCCGGAAAAATGTGAAAAGTGTGGCCGTCGTAACCTACGGATACACGGCGCTCGGGTAGTAAGAAAAGAAAAGTCTGACGGAGAACAAATTATGTGCGCATGCCCTTTCTGTGTACCTGAGCTAGAGAAGGAAGGGTGGAAGGAAGTTCCGGAACTAGGTGTATGGTAATCCGGTTTCTGGATTCAAATTAAAATCGGGAGCTGAGGCCCCCGATTTGCCCCCGATTTGCTATTGACAAATTATCAAAAATTTGTTATCTTTATAATGTATTCTGGGAGTGCCAGAATAATACCATCAAAAACAAAGGAGGCAATAATGTTGGACGAGAAGAAGCTTCAGGAACTCAGGAACAAACCATGGGATGAACTTATTGATGATGAATTAGTTGAGCAATTAAAGGAATTACCCCTTGCAGACGGGTTGATTTATACGAAGATGCGCGAATATTTTTTCAGCAAGTATGAAATGGTAGAGGCCAGTGTTATCATAATGCGGCTTGGTGATCTAGGGTCGAGGGATTGGATAGAGATTGGCGAGGTCCTTGGGCGTAAGCTACAACGTTTGAGTATTGTTTCTGACGAAGAAGTATAAAAAGCCATGACAACCCCGCCAGAAAGATTAGGAGGAGAAAATGTTTCCAGGAAAGTGTGAAGTATGTGGGGGTGAAACAGGCAGACATTATACATTAGAGAAGGATGGCAGAATACTCTTTGAAGTATGTCCATCTTGCGCGAAGAAATTAGAGAAAAAGGGCTAGAAAATAACTGCGGTCGGTATGCATTAACTTTCGGTTTCTACAAAAACAAGAAAGCGATCCGATAACTGTCGGACCGCTTTTCATTTACTTTTTGGGCTCTATTTTGCATTCAGTATCAGTGCAGACAAGTGTGCCATTTCCTTTAAAGTTTTGGCCCATAGATATGAGAAGATTCATGTTATTCCAGAGCTCTTTGGTCGTTCCGCCGCAATCACTACTGACTCTTGCGCCGTTTGGCAGATAAGCAACAAGTTGCGGAATAAACTCTATCCCTTGTTCTTTCCTCAATGCTCTATCAGAAGAGTAAAAGAGTTTTGCCTTGGTAAAAAATCGTGAAAGACGCGCAAATGTTGGTTTAGTCATATGACACGGCATACACCAATTAGCAGAATAGAACACAATAAAAGGTCTGTCTGAATCAAATGGGAAGGTCATCCCATCGATTTCAGTAATAGGCGAATTTTTCAAAAGCATTTTCCAGGATTTCTTAAGTGAGGTAATATTTTTTAATTCCTCGAGCTCATCTGTTGCTTCTATTCTGATGCGGATAAGTGATTTTAAAGCTTCAAGTTTTACTCCGAGAATAGACGCAGCTTTTTCAAGGTCTTTGTCATTTTTCCAATCTAGATCTTTTAGTTTTTTTGCTGTTTCTTTATCCTGACTACCATTTGCTAATGCTTGTGCAGTATCCTTATATTTTTCCGACCTTTTGCTGTAGCGCTTATATATTTCATCTATTTTTCGATAGAGCGTGTCGAGCGGATCATCAGCAAGTAGCTGTTTAAGGGTTTTGTATGTTTTTGCCATGAAAGCCTCCTTTCTAATGAACGATTATCTTTTTAATAGTAACATATTGTTATAACATGTAAATAGGGTTGTTAATAAAAAAGCAAAAGGCAGGTGAAATGCCTGCCTTTGACAAGAGTTATTTTTCCTCCAGTTTTTCCAAACTTTTGACCCAAAAGAGAAGAATGGGACTTGAGCGGTCATTTATGACTAGTCTGAGAATGCAATCTGATGGTGCCGCTCCTAATTCTATAGCTTCTGTGGAGCTTTCCGGTATTACGGCACAGAACGTATCTGTTATTTGAGCTCTGCAGATATTTTTCTTTTTTTGATTTGTCTTTATATGGCCAGTTACCTTTACAAAAGCAGCTATTCTGACTGCTCTGTCTTGTCTTACTTTCAACAGATCTTCTTCAGATCGCAGATGGTCGAGAAATCTTGACATATCAAAGACTTGGTAAGCCCAAAATTCTGGCACAACATCCATCTCATCCAATTCTTCACCAGTTGCATAATGTTTAGTGCCGTTTATCCAATAGAGACCACCAATTTCGTATTCTTTGTATGAGCCGAACTCAATTTCTGCCCGAGCTTCTTCCCACTTGATATAGGATGAGCGGATGGCTACCCACATTTTCCCGCTATCTCTGAATGCCTCAAAGAACCATCTCATCAGCTTATCAGTAGAGGGTCTTTTCATATCATACCTCCTTTCGTACTGAAAGTTGATGCCACGCACTGTGACACGGTGTTGATAGCTGCCCAATGCAACTATCTGTTATATAGTATACACTTTTTCAGATTTTTGTCAAGAGACTTGTGTTTGCACCCTTAGAATGTCACCCTTTAGTGCACAGCCCCAAGGTCTTAGTTTTCCACAGAAATATCAAGCGAATTTTTAAAATTTTTAAAAATAGACCTTATATCCGAGACCTTGGAACACGATTTTAGTCCTCTTCTGGCTTCTTCTAGAGCCCTAGAGGGCAATGTAAATGGTTTAGTAGCTATTCCCCTTTCTTAATTCTATCATAGTTGTTCTACCTATCAAGGTGATATTTTGCTGTGCAGTAAAAGGTGACATTATCGCTGTGCAACAACAGAGACTTGTGGACAAAATTTTTAACGATGGTATACTATAGTAGTCTCATACAAGACAAATTTAAAAAAGGAGGAAACATGACTGAGCCAAGGTGTAAATCATGCGGGAAAAAGCGCGAGAAGCTTTTTATTCTAGAAAGACGAGATGGACAACGAATCAATGCATGCTCATCCTGTACAATAGAGTTAACAGAAAAAGGATGGAAAATAGTTGTATGAATGGTAGGAGAACATCGTTCCGACTCTATCGGAACAGGTTCGCGAGCGTTAGCGAGCGACTATGTTCATAGATCGGGAGTCCAACTCCCGATTTTGTATTTGACAAAAGGCCAAATTTATGCTAAACTATTATTAAGAAGGCACAAATAGATCGTAACAAATAATTCTAGGAGGATTCAATAGTGGGACTTTTATGGCGTAAGAAGAGAAAAGAAATCAAAACCCCATCACCAGAAGAAAAAGAACCGAAAAGTATGGAAGCACTAATTAAAGAATACAGATTGGAGAAATTTGTTCTGAGCTACACTGCTCAGAAATATCATGGCAATATTCCTGAACATGAGCTTACATCCTTAAGAAAGATTGAAGAGCAGATTATCAACTTACTCCCTGACGATTTTCAAAGATCTGTTTTCAGAATATTGGCTCGCCACAAGTTTGATATTGTTGATTTTCTCAAAAAAGAGGATTGGCGAGAAGACCTGCGCACGACATGTCGTGATATTTGCCATTTCCTTTACTACGGCGTACCTTACCCAAAGGAGCCAGAATGGGAGCCGCTTCCTTTCCCTGGCAATGAGTTCTTTTTTTGGCT
Organism: Patescibacteria group bacterium AH-259-L07; assembly: GCA_027718005.1. Lineage (GTDB taxonomy): Bacteria > Patescibacteriota > Patescibacteriia > UBA2591 > UBA6264 > JALLOO01. Next base: position 11,248 of record JALLOP010000027.1, read on the forward strand.
TTTGAAGCAAGCGAAAAAACATAAAGAGTCAGATGACGATATAGCAAATATTCTCAATGCATTTACACATACACAAGAAATTCTTGGCTGCCGATTTAGCAAAGAAGAAAGGTGTCGGATTGCCAATCCACTCCTCACGGTATTTATAGGAGAATGGAGAAAGCAAACGTTGATACTCATAGATATACTGTATGAAGTCGAAGGAGGGGAATCATTTATTCGAGAACTACTCGGATTAAAAAAATAATTCCTCTATCTGTCATGGATAGAGGTCTTATTTTTTTATACATTATATGCTACAATAAAATAGACAAGATATGTATAACCTTGAATTACGAAATAGACCCTCTATCGTCATTGCGAGCGACTGAAAGAAGCGAAGCAATCTCTTTCTAGGTTTGAGATTGCTTCGGATTTGCTTTGCAAATCCTCGCAATGACAGGAAAAAATGCATTTCGTAATTCAAGGTGTATAATTAATTTAAACTGTGTATTATGAAGTATATAATTTTTGGTTTAATAGTCATTGTTACTTCGGCGATCTTTAGTTTGGCAACTGCAGAGTATGCGTTTGCCCAGGATATAAAGGTATTTCCGCCGAATCCGGGTTCTGAAACAGGTGAAGATGGATGCGGCTTGTATATAATACTGGGACACATTTCCCAAAGTTATTGGACGAATTATTGCCGTGCAATTTTTGAAGGCGAACTTTTTGAAGAACGTAAGGATTTGGGCAAAAAATTGTGCAATAATAAGAAAGTGGAACAGAGAATGATTGATGAATATGAAAAATTTAGCTGTCCTGCCGACTGTCCTAAAAAAATACTTATCAAGATTGATTCACGTGGCATTCCATCCGAAGAACCTGATTTTCGGCGTATGGGACCTGATTGTGATGAGAACTTCCTTGTCGGTTCAACCATGAGCTGTGATCTTAATTTACAGTTCCAATGTGTGGGCGAGGATTATGAACCTCCTTATGATCCTTCTCTAGAGCCGTCTCCAACTTCTCCAGACCCTAATTATATCCCTCCCGGAGAAATTGGCTCACCTTCTCGACCACTCGTGGATGTTTTTGGTGGTGACTTATACCAACTTGAGGTTGAAAAAGCTGAGTCTACTCAAACGTCTTTTGTTGAAATAGTATCACAAGGAATCACGCCAAATAGTTTCTTTTATTTTTTTGATACCTTGTTTGAGAAGGTAAGCATTTTTTTTACCTTTAACCCTGAGAAGAAAGCATCAAAAGCCATGACCTATGCAGCCGAGAAAGTTGCTGAAGCACAAGCAATGGCGAGTGAGAATAATACAAAAGGGTATCAAACAGCGAGAGACAAACATACACGCTATAGCAACATAGCTCTTAGCAAGATCGACGCCATACAGAAGCAAGACAAGGATACAACAGAGATCACCAAACAGTACAATGAGCAGGCGAGAGCAAGCCGAATGCTGTTTTCTCAACTGAAGAGGCAGTTGTTTGGTAGTGATCAGTTAGATTCTGGTAATGCCGGGGATGGGCCTGGAGATGAACAAGAGCCAATAGGCGGAGCAGATGATGTGTTAGGAGCGTCCCCTGATATCCGTGATGTCACGATAAGGGATTGGCCAGAAGAGGATGAAATTGAGACATTGAGTGATGAAGGGGGAGCATTTTTTGGGCTTAATATAACAGATCCATCTAAGTTCCCGCCACCACCACCTCCTGAAAAGTGTCCAGAAGGAACCACTAAAGGACCTGGAAGTAATATAAGTTCTAATGTAATACCTCCTTATTGTGATCCTGCGTGTAACTCATCTTTGACACTTCATTTTTAAAAAAATGAAATTTAGCTTCAAAATTGATTGAATGTAACAAAGGAAAATTTGTTACCACTATGTTTTTGCCCTTTTCCGCCATTGTTCTACGATTCGATTCGGCGGCCTCATATGTAAAGCCTGAAATACCTGATACGCTTTCTCAGGAAGTTCAGTTCGTAAAACACCTTGTTTTTGGTTAATTCGTATCTTTACTGCCTTGATTTGTCGAACTGCTTGTAATTGGTCATCCAGGCTGGAAAGGCCATGATTGTGCAGCTTTTTTCTCAGGATCATTTCTAAATAAAGCGCTAAAAAACTAATAAAAACATGGGCCTCAACTCTTCTGTCTGTTTGATGATACATTGGTCTCACTTCTAAGATATCTTTTAATTGTCTAAAAGCCCGTTCTATTATCCAGAGGTTCTTGTATTGAAGAATGACGTCTTGCGCATCTAAATCAGTGTTGGTTTGACACACAAAGATTCCGTCAAACGCTTGTTCTTGTTTTAGCTTGTCATAATCTATCTGAAAACTCTTTGTATTGGCTCCTTTTTTAACTGTTAATAATCTTTGATACCCCCGGTTTTTGATTAATGATTTGATGCCCTTTTTTTTGAGCTGGTCAGTGAGCTTTTCAACCATTTGTTCTCGAGACTTTTGTTCTCGTACGGCTTGCGCGTGATTATACCCCATAACATACCGTTTTCCTTTTAAAAATACTTCTGCGACTCCTAAGGTTTTTGTTTTGGTCTGGCCGTCCTTTTGAGGCCGCACCACAGGAGTAAACGCAATGCTGCCTTGATGAGTCATAAGATATTCTTTTACCTGCTTAACATTACGGAGTCGTGTCCCCAGGATATAGTCTAGTTTTTCTTGTTCTAAGAGTTTGATATTGTTCTTGCTGTTCATGCCGCCGTCACTGACTATGATGATTTGTTTAATTCTAAATCGTTTTGTGACTGAGTTGATGATACGTACAAACGTATGAACATCAGTCGTATTGCCGGGAAAAATCTCACACCCAATCGGAATCGAGTTTCTGCCTAAGAGAACACCAATAACGATTTGTTTTTTATCTGAACGTCGATCTTTTGAATAGCCATAGTGCACTAATTCAGTAGAACGTCCTCCTGAAAGATACGTGGACGTGGTGTCAAAAAAAGCCAAATCAATTTCTTGATGAAATAAATCTTTTCCGCGCTCAAATAATTTTTGTTCGATTTCTTGTTTATGTTTATGTACTACATCAAGGGTTCGATACAGATGGTGTAATTGAAGTTTTCTAAATCCCTGATGATAAATTTCCCTGGCCCATTGAATGGTTTTGTGCTCGCTGCAGGGTTGTAGTAAGCGATTCAGTAAAAGCAGGAAAACGGCGTGTGTGAGATTAAATTGTATCTTATGGGCTTTGCTGATTTGTGAAATAATATCGTGAAGATGTGTTTGTTTAAATAGGTGATGGTAGAGAGAGGGAGCGCCGTATTCTTTTGACCAAACAGGAGCTATGCTTTCATCTATATTTAAACGGATTAATTCAAGATGCGGGACAAGATCAGATAAACAAGTGGTTAGTTTTTCAAGATAGGTTTTATCAACAGATGAAGCCTCGCCCAAGGAAAGAATGAGTTTTTGACGCACCCTGCCTTTGTTCCATTGATTTTCAACCACTTGAAGATAGTGATATGTTTTACCCTTTCTCTTAATTGTTTTCTTTCTCACAAACATATATTTAAAAATAAGTATCTAATTACCACTATCATTTTATCATTATAAAGAACGGGTTGTCAAGCTAAAAAAGGTGAAGTTTTCCACAGTTTTG